>CAZEMD010000098.1:0-7485 GCA_964513225.1 uncultured Candidatus Bathyarchaeia archaeon
TCACCCACGTCCAGTTCAAGGCCCTGGAGCCCGTGTACCCCAGCACCCTCAGCCCGGCCATCATCCAGGGGCTCCTGCGCCGAGACATGGGCTACGGGGGCCTCGTCACCACGGACTGTATGGAGATGAAGGCCGTCACCGACGCCTACGGCCCCGGCGAGTCCGCCGTCCAGGCAGCCAGGGCCGGCGCCAACCTTGTCCTCTTCAGCCACACCCGGGAGTACCAGGAGGCCGCCTACGACGCCATGCTGGACGCCGCCCGCACAGGGCGACTGCCCATGGAGAGGGTGGACTACTCCGTGGAACGGATCAAAGAGGTGAAGGAGCGTTTCGCCTCCGGTGGTGGGCCGCCCCTCACGGTGATCCGGCAGCCGAGCCACCTAGAGACCGTGGAGAGGGCGGCGAGAGCCGGAACGGTGCTCCTGAGGGACAAACCCAGCCTGCTGCCGCTTATGCCGGAGGCTCGGGTCGCTGTGATCGAGTTCGCGTCGAGCCCCGAAAGAGAAGGCGTGGAGCAGGGAAAAGAGACGGGTTTCGTCAAGCATCTAAGAGAGAGGCACCTTATCGTGGAGGCCGTGTCGATTGACCAGTCCACGCCCACCGAGGGGCAGCTTGAGCAAGCCCATAGGCTGGCCGAGGACGTGGAGACGCTGATCTTGGCTACCAGGAACGCGCACCTGTACCGGGCTCAGCTGGAGGCGGCCCGGAAGCTGCTCGCCGCAGGGAAGCCCTGCATCCTGGTCTGCCTGAGAAACCCCTACGACGCGGGAGCCTTAGACGCCGTTACTGTTCTCCTCACCCTCGGGGACGCGGCGCCCTCCCTCGAAGCCGCCGCCGAGGCCCTCGTAGGCGGCTATGAGCCGGCGGGCAGGCTGCGCGTCCCCCTCACCATGAGCTGAGGCCCGGGACGAAGCCGAGAACACGGCCCCTGACAGCCTGAGGCGCAGGAATAGGAACACGATCATCAGCACTGAGAGAAGCGTGGCCTCTAGATAGGCTACGGGGAAGAATATGGCCTCGATGACGTGGTGCCTGTACGCCATTATGGCTCTGCGGAGCGCCTCGACGGCCGCCACCCCGAGCAGCGTGCCGGCGACGCCGCCTCCCCCGACGATTATGACGAGCAGGGGCCAGAACACCCAATATGGAGTCGAGAAACTACACGGCGCCACAAACAGGAAGTAGAAGGAATACAGGACCCCGGCGAGAGCCATGAAGCCTGAGCCGATCATCACCGCAGTCTCCCTGACCCTCACCACGTCCTTACCGAGGCTGGCGGCCGCCAACTCGTCGTCCCTCACGGCTCTCGCCAACAACCCAAAGGGTGACCCCTCCACGGCCCTCAGCGCAAGGAACACGCAGAGCAGCGTCAAGAGGACCAGAGCCAGAACCACGAAAGACGTTTCGCCACTGTAGAACGCCAGAAAATCCGGGACGTAGACGCCCAAACCGCCGCCGCTGAGCGGGACCAACACCCTCCCGATGAAACCGGCTAGATCGGTCAAGGTCAACGTGGCGATCATGAT
This sequence comes from uncultured Candidatus Bathyarchaeia archaeon, assembly GCA_964513225.1. Taxonomy (GTDB): domain Archaea; phylum Thermoproteota; class Bathyarchaeia; order TCS64; family TCS64; genus RBG-16-57-9. The sequence goes on from CAZEMD010000098.1 coordinate 1,527, forward strand.
ATACACTGGGCCTAGCCTGATGGCGGGCTTCGTGATCAGCCACCCCAAGGCGGCTCCGAAGACAAACGAGGCTGCCAACGTGAAGAATATGAAGCCGAGGCATAGAAGCGGCCTAGACGCGAGGAACTCGTTAGCCAAAGCGACGTTCTGCTCGTTGTTGTAGACCCAGCCGCTTTCAGACGCGTACGGCAGAAGCTCGACCCCAGCGGCCCTGGCGGCGGCGAAGGCAAGGCGTGCAGACACCGCGCTGACAGTGTACCCTCCCGCCATGAAGGGCACGGAGCTCCCCAGAAACGGGACACCCGCCCTCCGGTACATGAAGCCCAGCGACAGCGCCACGATGGCCACCAGACCATAATACACCGCCGCGTCGACCAGGAAACGTGTCTGCTGAGACATCGAGACGAGGCCGCTGAGTGGCTCCATCATGGCTGGCTCATGGCTCCTTGCCGCTGCGCAGGAGCATACATCGTTTAGAGTTACTTTAACGTATCCGTTGAGAGTGGGGGTAGAGGCTAGATGATGAACTCCTCACGCTCGACCCTGCGGGAGCGGACCCCCAGGTCGGCGACCCTGAAGGGGCGTCCCCCGTAGAGTTCCGTCTCCTCCTCCCCCACGTAGAGGGAGGCGGCGATCCTGCCTAAGGCGTCGCTCTTCATGATGCCGCTGCCGCTGGCCGCCCCCACGTATATCATTCCCGGCGCCGGCGCGACGACGGGGATGCCGTCGAACCCGTTTATGGCGTACTGGCCCGCCCACATGTTCACGGGCCGGACGTCCTTGAAGCACGGTAGGTACTCCACGAGCAAGTGGTAGATGTGGTCCGTGTAGTAGCTCTCCTCCGGCTGGGAGTCGTCCTCGAGGCCGAAGCGGCGGCCCAGGTTGTCGGCGCAGCCCACCCATATGCTGCCCTCCGAGACCTCGGCCTTCAGGTATACCCCCGACTTGGGTAGCACCGTCAGGGGCATGGCGCCGCTCTCGTTCAGCCCCTTCACCTCGAAGAGGCCCCGCAGCCTGGGGTCCTTGAACACGAAGATGTGCCTCTTCTTCGGCCTCATCATGGCGTCGACCCCTATGGGGTCCAGGAGCCTCCCGGCCCAGACCCCCGTGGCTACCACCGTGGTGGCTGCCCTTATCTCCCCCTTGCTGGTCTCGGCTCCCTTCACGGCGGCGTCCTGCCAGACGAAGGGCTCGCCGGGTATGCCCAGCTCCTCCTCGGGCTCAAGGATGAGCTTCTCGGCCTCGGCTCCGTAGACCACCTCGCCCCCCGCCTCTATGAACATCCGCTCGTAGCATCTGACCAAGGAGTCCGCGTCTATGCTGCCGCACTTCACGCCCTGCATGGCCACGTCCACGGGTTCGAGGCCCAGAATCTCCGCCTCCTCGCCAGTGAACTCGGTTACGAGGCCCGGGATCATGCTGGTCAGCTCTTCGTCGAAGAACCGCAGCTCCACGCCAAGCCCGGCCATGGATTCGAGCACGGGCCTGAGGCGGCGGTGCTGCTCCTCGCTGAAGAGCCAGAGGTAGCCTATGTGGCTCAGCTTCAGGTCGTAGCCTAGATCGTGCTCTAGGTGGTTGAACGCGTCGATGGTGGAGTCGGCTAGAAGGTAGTTGGTCTTCGAGGTGAACACGTTCCTATAGGCTCCCTCGCTCTTAGCGCTGTTCCCCTGCCCGGGGCCGCCTAGCCTGTCTATGAGCACTATCCTGTCGTCGGGTCTCCTTCTCTTCATGTGGTACGCAGAGCTGAAGCCGAGGACGCCTCCGCCTACGATTAGAACGTCAGTCTCCATGTATTAGACACCAAATTAAGCGTAATTTAATTGACGCAGTTACTGCATCGATATTTAACGTTTAGGAGTCGCCTGGGTTGGCCGATACGACGGACGCCGCTTGCTTGAAAGGGTTCCCCAACTTAGTAGAAATGAGCCCTAATGAGGTGCCCAGGAACCCGGCGACGAACCCGACCCAGGTGCCGCCGCTCACGCTGGTCACGACTAGAACCACGACGTTGCTCTCCACGCCGCTGAACCAGACCAATAGGCCGTGCAGCATCGACGCAGCCATGGAGGCCGCCGCCGAGGCGAAGAGCCCGGCCACGAAGCCGCCTAGCCCCTCCTTGCTGAAGCCGAGGTAGCATCCCACCGCGCAGCCCACGGCGGCGGCGAAGACCTCCAAACCCCCGCCCCAAACGAAAAAGCCGAGGACACCACCGACCACCAACCCGGACACCAGCAACGAGTACCCCTCCCTGACGGGCTTCAGCCACTCAGGCTCCACACCCGCCACGCGGTAGACGACCGCCAACCCGGCGAGCCCAGTCAGGAAGCACACGCCCCACAGGGCACGTGAGCCGGGGATCATCCCCGTCTCGATGGTGTTGGTGATCACCGCCAAGCCGCTGTCGTCGGCTATGAAGACCTTGTCCCCGATGGAGGTCACGGCGATGTCCACCACACCTGTCCCGGCGTCGTAAACCCAGAGAGGAGTCGAGCGGGAGGTGTAGAGGAAACACACTCGCCCATCGGCGCCAAGGGTGACGGCGTAGGACCCAAAGGGAGGAGCCCAGACCGACTCGATCCCCCCAGCGACACTTAGATCACTCACGGTTACCTCTCCCACGGATTCGGTGAGAACCGACGCCCCACCTTCACGTTCGTAGACGACCACCGTTGAGCCGTCGCTCGACATAGAGACCGAAGTGACCGGGGAACCGGTGCCATAGCCCCAAAGCTTCGCACCGTCCTCCAGGGACAGAGAGAGAACCCGTCCTCCCCCAGAGGCATCGCCTCCACCCATGGCCACCATGGAGGCCTGGGACAGGGATAAGACGCCACCCGTCAACCCTGTGGGGGACCGCCAGAGCGGTTGGGGGTTACCGATGTCGAAGAGGTAGACCCACCCCAAAGCGTCCACGGCGGCCACGTATTTACCGTTGAAGGATATCTCCGCCTCGACGGCGCTTGCCCCCGTCGAGTACTCCCAGAGAAGCCCCTCTCTGCTGGAGAACAATAGGATGTGTCCATCAACCGAGGCCAGTGTGTAGACTATGGGAGGAATCCCTCCAGAGGAATGAATCCCCAGCACGCGTCCGCCCTGTAACCGGTGGCTCCATCTGGGGGTGTTCACGCCGGCGCCGAGGGCGCGGAAGAGGTAGACTGTTTGGGTCTCGTCCATGGCGAGGACGTAGTCCCCCTCCTCGGACACGAGGACAGAGGACATCCCTGAGCCCCCCCTGTACACCCATTGAGGCACGGTCTTACCCCTCTGATAATAGTATAGGGTGCCGTTCGCCGTCCCCACGGCCAGGGCGTCACCCCAGTTCGAGGCATCGATGCAGGTCACGGCACCCTCGATCAGATACGTGGTGGTAGGTGTCCTCTCCCTAGCGGTGTGGTTGAAGACGATGTAAGCTAGACCCGACTCCACCACCAGCAACATTAAGACGGCGTAGGTTATGCGGCGGCTCATTTGATGGCTCAACTCACGTCTCTATATAGATAAAACATGTGCAGCGCCGAGGGACTCGGTCACGCATCACCTTTCATGGGCTCCCTCAGAAACGTATACACGACCACAGCCGCCGAAGCCGAGGCTAGGGCGGAGAAGTAGAAAGGCCAAGCAGCCCCAACGCCCTCCCACAGGGCCGCGCCTATCAGCGGCGACACCATGAGAGCGACGCCGGGAACCATGTTCATGACCCCGTAGGCCCTGCCGCGCCTCTCCTCAGATGCAATGTCCACTACTAGCGCCTCGAGGGCCGGCTGCTGCACGTACGCGAAGAGGGTGTCGAACATCCCGATCAGCAACAACTGCCTGAACCCGGTGGCCGCCGTGAAGACCAGGATGAAGAGGGGGCGCACCGAGTAGCTCAGCAGCAGGCTGATCCTTCTGCCGAACCTGTCTATCAAGCGCCCGGTTGGCAGCCTCGTCAAGATACCCACCACCCCCATCCCCCCCGAGACTAGCCCCCACTCAGCCGTCGAGAGCCCTATCACGCCGGTGGCGTATACGACGCCGTACTGCGTAATGACCCCCACGGCCAGTGAGTACAGAAACGCCCCTAGGAGAACCACCCGAAGGGCCCCTAGGGTCCTCACGGGCTCAAACGTTTCAAGGAGGACGTTTCGGAGGCCCTGCTCATCGCCGTGGCCGGGTTGAACTGTGAAGTCCTCCCTCAGATAACGCCATCTGCAGACGCTCGCCAACAGCATCACCGTGCCCGAGACGAGGAAGAAGACACGCATGCCTGGGAGGAAGCCGATGCGCTCCAGCATGAACCCGCTTAGCACAGGCATGGTCATCGAGAATACCGCGAATAGGGTGTGGATGGTGGCGAACGCCGTCGCCCGCTTCTCGGGCTCAACGGAGTCGGCGAACATGGCCTGCCGGGCCGGCAGAACGATGTTGGTGAACGCCTCTAACACGACCCCTGGGACGAGGTGCCACCACCGAGTGGCGAAGAAGTAGACGAAGGGCGCGAAGGAAGCTACCAGGCCGCCCCAAACCACCAGCCGCTTCCTCCCGATCCTGTCCGTGAGGTACCCGACGGGGGGCTGGAGGGCTATTCGGGTGAGGCCGAGGAGGAAGGCCAGGAAACCCAGGGCCGGCATAGAAGCGCCGATGTCTAGGACGAAGAGCGACCAGAAGGGAGACACGAGGAACAGAAACCCCTGGCCCACGGACTCGGTGACCGAGAGGACCAGGGCGTTCCTCCCCATCCCGAGAAAGCTTCTCTGCTCCTCGCCCATGTGATCGCCTTAACCTGATAAACAATGCCTGGTCACGCCTTTAAGCTTGATTTAGATATTTTCGTTAAATTTCCAATAGTAACAGCTATTATCCGTCCGGGAGCCATGATATTGGGAGCGTTCTCAGAGATGGAAAACAAGATACTGTTCATCGGGTGGTTCCCCAACTGGTCGACGGACATCGCTGAGCCGGAGACGACGCTGGTGGGGACAGGTTTCGACTCGGGCACCAACCATCTGGAGTACGAGTTCTACGAGCACCTCGCCATCCATAACGTCATCGAGAAGACGGTGAACGCGGAGAGGGAGGGGTTCGACGCCGTGGTGATAGGGTGCTTCTACGACCCGGGGCTCAGGGAGGCTAGGGAGCTTGTGAAGATCCCCGTCGTGGGCGTGTGCGAGGCAAGCCTCCACGTCGCGTCGATGCTGTCCGCGGGCAGGTTCTCGGTCCTAGTGGGGCGGAGGAAGTGGATACCCAAGATGGCGGACAACGCTAAGATCTACGGCTTCGAGGACCGGATAGCGTCCTGGAGGGTGCTGGACCTCACGGTTCCGGACATGCACGACGTGGAGAAGACCCAGGCCGCCATCCTCAGGGAGGCGAGAGGAGCCGTGGAAGATGACATGGCTGAGTGTGTGGTCCTTGGCTGCACGGGGATGGCGGGGCAGGTGAGGAGGGCACAGGAGGAGTACGGCGTGCCCGTTCTGGACCCGGTGCTCATGGGGGTGAAGGTGGCGGAGCTTAGGGCTACCCTGTGGAAGAGGCACGGCATCTCCCACAGCAAGATCGGTGGGTACGAGGCTCCCCCCGTGGACGAGCTTGAGCCCATCTGGCGAAGGGTCTACGGTAAAAAGAAGTAAAAATGAGACGCCCCTTCGGCGTCAGCTGCTTCATTCGGACATTGTGTGGCACTTGACGAAGTGCCCGGGCTCCACCTCGACCATCGGCGGGTCCTCCCTCATACACCTCTCGGTGCACTCGTTGCACCTCGGGTGGAAGTAGCAGCCGCTTGGGACGTTCACCGGGCTCGGTATCTCGCCCCGGGAAACCACCTTGTCGGGCTTCACCGCCTCCTCCTCGCTCGTTATGACGGGGATCGAGGACAACAGCATCTTGGTGTACGGGTGGAGGGGATTGCTGAAGAACACGCTCGTTGGCGCCACCTCGCAGAGCTTCCCTAGGTACATTATGCCCACCCTCGTCGCCACGT
>CAZEMD010000099.1:0-7376 GCA_964513225.1 uncultured Candidatus Bathyarchaeia archaeon
CGAGGTCCATGTCGGCCTCGTAGCCGTCTTCGAGGACGAAGACCTCGCCGTGGATGTAGGGGTTCATGGTGCCGGCGTCTACGTTGAGGTAGGGATCGCATTTCACGGCGGTCACGTTGAATCCGCGTACCTCAAGCATCTTACCGACGCTGCAGGTGACTAGTCCCTTCCCGAGGCCGCTCAGGACGCCGCCCGTAACAAAAACATATTTAGTCACTTCAGTGACCCGCCGATAATACTGCGTTTCACACAGTGGCTCCGTATAAATCATTCGCAGCCGTAGATATAAGCTAGAAGCCGTATGATAAGTAGATTCTGTCGTTTATTTCCCATGTAATCTGACTAGATCGGAGGAATTACATGGGTTTTCAATTATGAAGTAAAATTCATCTGTTGTTCCGTATGTGAAGCCTTGCGTCGGTGGTGATGTTGAGCCCCAGCTGAGACAGGGGTCTCTCGCAGCCGGAGTCCATGAGGTGCGTCGAGTGCATCTCACATCCCTTGAGCCGGGGGAGGACGTCGAGGCACTCAGCGGCGTTGGGGTTGAACACGGAGCTCACGGACAGGGCGTCCAGGACCTCCTTCACGTCCAGCAGCCCGTCGCTTAGCCCCATGCTCCCCTTCAAGCTGTTGAGGGCCTCGATGATCACGGGTGATAGGACGTTTATCTCGTCGGGGATGCCCGCAAGCGTCTTAACGGCGTTGAGCAGCGCCGCCGACTCGGAGTGCAGCAGAGGCGAACGCTTCCCCGTGATGATCACCGTGCCGCCGTTCAAGTACAGCTCTATGGCTGAGCCGCTGTAGAGGCCGTTGAACCCCTTGGACGGGTCAGTCTTCGCCTCCTCCCATGCTTCGTTGGCGGCTGTCGCCACGGCCCGGTCGCCTGGCTTGACGCCTACCTTCCCCATTATCTCTTCCATCCTCTCCAAGGTGTCGTAGGTGGTGTGGCCCTCCACGAACTCCCGCTGGTACTGGTAGTGGCGGCGCACTATCTCCTCCCTGCTCGCCTGCCTGACCACACGGTCGTCCACGATGCCCTGTTTGGCCATGTTGACGCCCATGTCCGTGGGGCTCCTGATCTCGGCCATGGGGTCGCCTGGCTCCGTCATCTTCTCTATGATCTTCAGCATTATGGCGAAGTTCTCGACGTCCCGGTTGTAGTTGGTAGCCTCGACGCCGTAAGCCTCAAGGTGCCATGGGTCCACGCAGTTGTAGTCCCCGATGTCTGCGGTGGCTGCCTCGTAGGCGACGTTCACGGGGTGCCCCACGGGGAGATCCCATATGGGGAAGGTCTCGAACTTGGCGAACCCGCTCATGACCCCCATCTTTCTGTCCTGGTAGACCTGGCTCATGGAGAAGCTCATCTTGCCGCTGCCGGGGCCGGGGGCCGTCACTACCACTATGCGTTTCTCCGTGTCCACGTGCTCGGACCTGCCGTACCCTTGGTCGCTGACAACCCGATCCAGGTCGGTGAGGTACTCTTCTATCTCGTAGTGGATGTAGACCCTTATGCCCCGGTTTTCGAGGCGCTGCTTGAACTTGTGGGCCGCCTGCTCGCCGCCGTACCTGTTGATTACCACGGCGGAGACGTCTAGCCCCAGCTCGCCCAGGTCGCCTATATCCTTGAGTATCTGGTCCTCGTAGGTGAGCCCGAAGTCCCGTCTGATCTTCCTGCCCTCGATGTCCTTGGCGCTGATGCAGTGCACTATCTCCAGCTCGTCGAGGCTCCTGAGCATCTTTACCTTGGTGTCCACATCGAAGCCGGGTAGCACCCTGCTGGCGTGGTGGTCGTACCGGAGCTTGCCGCCGAACTCCAGGTACAGCTTATCGTATTGGTCCACCCGCTCCATGATTCGCCGAACCTGGGCGGAGAGGTATTTGCCGGTGTCGAACCCCTTCTCCCTGATCATAGCCGGTTCCGCCTATCAGCGCTAGAGAAATAAACCGTGAACCTCGAACCTTGCACCATCCCCAAGGTATGTTTAAGCACATGAGAAGCGGCTATAGGCGGATTCTTCGGCATATTCAACAATATTTAGAGGTCTAATAAGATACTTGCGTAGAAATAACGTTGAACGTACTATAGTAGGGCCTTGGCGATCATCTCAGGGGGCCTAGGCACGTCCATGAGCTTTAGGATAGTCGGGGCGATGCTGCTGAGCCCCTCGCCGTCCATGAGATTCACGTCCTGAAGCTCTCGTTCGCTGCTCACGAGGATGAAGGGCACCGGGTTGACGCCGTGGCTCGGGTTAGGCGACCCGTCCGGGTAGAACATGGTCTCTATGTTTCCGTGGTCACCCGTGACAAGGACCGTGTAGCCTTTCCTCAGCCCGGCGTGCACTACTCTGCCCAGGCACTCGTCCACCACCTCGCACGCCTTGACCCCGGCTTCGAGGTTCGCGGAGTGCCCGACAAGGTCGCCGTTGGCGTAGTTCACCAGTATGAAGTCGTAGACGTTTCCTGTGATCTCCGGGACGAGCCTGTCGGTGATCTCGTAGGCGCTCATCTCTGGCTTGTCCTCGTAGCTGGGCACCTTGGGGCTGGGCACCAGTATCCGGTCCTCCCCCGGGTTGGGCTCCTCGATCTGGCTGTTGAAGAAGAAAGTCACGTGGGCGTACTTCTCCGTCTCGGCTATCCTGAGCTGCCTGAGGCCGGCAGCGGCCAGCACATTCCCCAAATTGTTAGTGACCCTGTGCTGTTTGTATGCCACGGGTAGATCCAGGTTCTGGTCGTAGACGCTCATGCAGACGAAGAAGACGCCGGGGACCTTCCTGCGCCTGAACTCAGTGAACTCGTCTTTGGTCAGCGCGTAGGTAATCTGCCTAGCCCTATCACTCCGGAAGTTCCAGAAGATGAAGGCGTCGCCATCGTCTATAGTCGCTATCGGTGAACCGTCTTCCTCCGTTAACACTATGGGCTCAACGTAGTAGTCGGTGAGCTCGGGGTTCTCTGAGTAGACATGCTCAAGCGCCTCGAAGGGGTCTCTTTCTTTCCTGCCCTCGCCGAGGGTCAGCAGATCGTAAGCCTTCTGGGTTCTGCCCCAGTTGGTGTCCCTGTCCATGGCGTAGTACCTGCCCACCATCGACGCGATGCGGCCGACACCTTTCTCGTTCATGACTCCGAGGGTCTCCTCTAGGAACCCTGCTGCGCTCCTCTCGGGCACGTCCCTTCCGTCGAGGAAGCAGTGGACGTAGACCCTCTCGAACCCTTCACGTCTCGCCAGCTCAAGCAAGGCGTATAGGTGGCTGGTGGTACCGTGTATCCCCTGATCGCTGAACAGGCCGGCTAGGTGCAGCTTTCCGCCAGTCTCACGGCAGCGCCGGATGGCGTCGAGGAAAGGCTGTTTCTCGTAGAAGCTCCCGTCCCTTATGCTCCGGTTTATATCCTCCAAGGGCTGCCACACGACCCTCCCGGCGCCCATGGTGAGGTGCCCAGGCTCGCTGCCGCCCTGCGTGCCTTCGGGAAGGCCGACGGCGTTACCCGTGCACTTGAGCAGCGTCCAAGGATACTGCTCCATGTATCTATCGTGGTTGGGCGTCTCCGCGATATACGCCGCGTTCCCGGTGGTCTCCTCCGTGTACCCCCAACCGTCCCGTACGACGAGTATGACCCTGCGCCGAACCATCTCAGCCTATTGGTCCCGGGCACCGTATAAATGGCTACCCTTCACCGTCTAAGGTAGCTCCACGCGAAGGACAGCAGCGAGAGGAGTATCAGGAGCGGGCTTGTCGCGAAATAGAAGCCGTCCCTCCTGTAGACCCAAAGGATGTACCACGGCAGCCTCTCGACGCTCGGCACGAGCCTAGCGACGTACGGCATGGCGACGAACAGGATGCCGAGGGCGATGAGGACCCACCCCAAGGCGGTGAACTCTCTGTATGGCTCCATGCCTGACATATTGAACATTGTACAGTAAATCTTTAATGCACCTGAAGGTGTACCTCACCGGATTCGCATGAGTCGTCCACTAAGGATAGTCATGCTGGGGCCGCCGGGAAGCGGGAAGGGCACCCAGGCACACATAATATCAGAGCTCTACGACGTCCCCGTGATAACCACCGGCGACATGCTGAGGGAGGCCGTGGCGAACGGAACCGAGTACGGCAGGATCGTGGAAGGCTACATGTCCCGCGGCGAGCTCGTCCCCGACGAGATAGTGAACGGCGTCGTGGGCGAGCGGCTGGGGAAGTCGGACCTGGAGAACGGCTTCATACTGGACGGGTTCCCGCGGAGCACCCCGCAGGCCGAGTTCCTGGACAGCTATCTAGAGGAGCACGGCTTGAAGCTGGACTACGTCATCCACGTGACTCTGGAAGACGAGGCCATCGTCGAGAGGCTGAGCAACAGGCGAAGCTGCCCCAGCTGCGGAGAGGTCTACCACCTCGTATCCAAGCCCCCGAAGAAGGCGGGTGTATGCGACAAGTGCGGCTCCGAGCTGGTGCTCCGCGACGACGACCGGCCTACCGTGATCAGGAACAGGCTTGAGGTGTACAGGGAGAAGACCCAGCCCCTGCTGGACAGGTACAGGGACAAGGGGCTGATAAGGGAGGTCCCGGGGGATCACCCCATCGACCGGCTCCCAGAGCTCCTGAGAACGGTGCTCGGCTAGGTCTTGTACCGGAACTTCCTGAGAATCCCTTTCCTCCACTCTATGCCTTCATCGTCCTCGACTCCCTTGCTCCTGTAGCCGTCGATGACGCCCATGATGCCTCTGCCCTGCTCGGTCTCGGCGACGACTACCTGGAGCGGGTTCGCCGTGGCCGCGATTATCCTGCAGACCTCGGGCACCATCTTGATCTGAGTGAGCACGTTGATGGGGTAGGCGTCCCTCATCACTATGTTGAAGCTGTGGCCGCAGCTCAGCGCCTCCGCGTTCTCCGTCGCGGTCCTCCGGAGCTCCTCGTCGTTTCCCTCGTGCCTTATGAGGCACTCGCCGCTTGCCTCGCAGAACGCAAGCCCGAACTTTATGGACGACGAGCTGGAGACGAGGGCCTCGTAGACATCCTCGACGGTCTTTATGAAGTGACTCTGCCCCAGGATGACGTTGCACCCCTCGGGGACCTTCAGCTCCACTAACTTAAGATCCATCCTTACAACCGTGAGAATCTCCGGGTACGGGTTTTTAACGGCTTCGCGGAGAGTCTCCCCTAGCCTACGGGTCTTTACTTGGTGCGGGGGGTCATGGGGACGTACTCGACGGAGGGCCTTCTCTGCTGCTGCCCCATCTTGTAGAGATTCATTAGCTGGTACACTTCCGTGGGGAGCTCGTTCCTGGCGCACTGGCCCAGCATCTCGCAGACGACCTCGGCTGTTATGGGGAAGTCGTGGGTGTACTTACCCATCACCAGATCCTCGATGATCTTATCCACCCTCTCAGGTGGATGCTTGTCTCCAATCAGCTTCCTGACTGTGTCCTTCATCTGGCTCACCGCCTTCTGCGCCTCCTCGGCCAAGTACAGGGTCTCGTCGTCTGTCTCGTCTGTCTTCTTACGCTCCACGACCTTGAGCATGCTTGAAGCCGAGTAGACCCCGTTCTGTGTGCCTATCTGGGGGTCCACGGGACCCAGGACGGCGTGGGGGTCCATCATTATCTCGTCGGCCGCCAGCGCGATGAGGGTGCCTCCGCTCATGGCGTAGTGGGGCACCATGACCGTGGTCCTGCCCCTGTGCTCCTTGAGGGCGAACGCCACCTGCGTAGCCGCGAGGGCTATGCCCCCCGGGGTGTGAACTATAAGGTCTATGGGCTGGTCGTCCGGCGTCATCCTTATGACCCTGAGGAGGTCCTCGCTGTCGTCGATGTCTATGTACCTGGATATGGGGAGCCCGAAGAGGCTGAGGGTCTCCTGTCTGTGTATCAGGCTAACGACGTTGGTGCCCCTCTTCTTACCAAGGTTCCTGAGAGCGGAGGAACGCGAGTTCTGTAGCATCGTCTGCTGCAGCCTCGGGACGAGGAACGTGAAGATGAGGAAGAGTACCCATACGTTGCTTAACAGCGCGTCAATGGCAGCCATCTTGAACGGATGGACCAGGTGAACTGCTAGGTAAAAACGTTGTTCAACCCCTCCCGTGTGGTGTTTCCTCGGTAAGGTTTTAGATGAGCACGACAGAGGAATGGGTGATGGGTGGAAGCAGGGGCGAACCAGACGACTACGACAGCCGGATAAGCGGCTGGCACAACAGCCTAGGCTGGGGAAACGGCACAGAGAGCGTAGCACCCTATGTCCCTACCCCGGTTAACGTCGTGCGCCAGATGCTTATAATAGCGGAGGTCGGCCCAAGCGACGTCCTCTACGATCTGGGCTGCGGCGACGGCAGGATACTTTTCACGGCGGTGGAGGAGTTCGACATCTCCCGAGCCGTGGGCTTCGAGCTCAACCCCCGGATGGTGGAGTCCACCAGACTCAAGATCGAGGACAAGGGCCTCAGCGGCAGGATAAAGGTCGTCGAGGGCAACTTCTTCGAGGAGAACCTGTCTGAGGCTTCCGTGGTCACCCTCTACCTTACGACGTCCGGCAACGCGAAGCTAAGGCCCAAGTTCCACGACGAGCTCAGGTACGGCTCCCGCATCGTGAGCCACGACTTCCCGATAGTGGACTGGGTCACCGCCAAGCACGATCAGGGGTACTACCAGGTGGGTAGCCACAAGATATTCTTCTACAGGATACCGCAGGCATACAACTCGAAGCCTCCCGAGAAAAACGAGGCGAAAGACGATAGATGGGACCGGCTGAAACGCCTGTTCGATAGGGGCTAGTAGACCCCCAGTGCGAGGGCTATTATGGCCATCCTTGCCCAGATGCCGTGGTGCACCTGCTTGAAGTACAGGGCGCCCGGGTGGCTGTCCAACTCTGGGGCGATCTCGTTGACCCTGGGCAGCGGGTGCATGAGCACCATCCCCTTCTTGGCCTTGGCCATCATCTTGTTGTCGATGACGTAGGCGTCGGCGAACTTCTTGTACTCGGCCTCGCTGGGGAACCTCTCCTTCTGGATGCGAGTCGCGTAGAGCACGTCCAGGTCGCCTATGACTTTGGTAAGGTTCTCCGTCGCCTCCCACTCCACCTTACCCTCGGTGTCTTTGATGACGTCGTCTCGCATGGCCAGCTGCGTGGGGCTGATGAGCCTGAGCTTGACGTCGTAGTTGCTGAGCCCTATCATGAGGCTGTGGACGGTGCGACCGTAGAGCAGGTCCCCGCAGAGCCCGACCGTGAGCCCGTCTAGGGAGCCCTTGGCGTGCTTTATGCAGTGCATGTCCAGCACGGCCTGCGTGGGGTGCTCCCAAGAGCCCGACCCGCCGTTGAGAATGGGAATGCTGGCTACAGCGGCGGCCTTCCTGCTGCTCCACTCGTCGGGGTGCCTCATGGCGATTATGTCCACGT
>CAZEMD010000100.1:0-7319 GCA_964513225.1 uncultured Candidatus Bathyarchaeia archaeon
CGCCGTACTTCATGGCGAGGCCGTCGATGTAGCCGAGGGTCTCCTGGCTGAAGCTGTTCAGGCCCCGAATCTTCGCGGCCTCGTCGTACGCCCTGAAGAAGGCGAACGGGTCCCCCACCGTCTCCAGGAGCCGTTCCTTGCCCAGCGCCTCTATTATGGTGTCCGCCATGTAGTAGCCGGTGGGGTGCCCCGCCCTCGGCGGAGTCACGCGGAGCATGCTCGACAGCTCATCCGTATCCTCGGTTATGGCTATCCTGCGTATGAGCCTGTCCATCTCCTGTACCGCCCAAGGGGAGTCGGCCACGTGCTCGTCTCGGGACGGGTAATCCTGGGCGTATATGTGGTCGGCTATCCCCTCCTCGTTTAGCTGCCTTAACACCCACATGATGTCCCGGTCTTTAGCCTCCACCCTGTCCGGGTCGTACACGTAGAACCTTCGGGCTAGGCTGTGGAAAAGCTCGTGGGAGAGGAGATCGCCGAAGTCTGCCCCCAGGCTCACCGCGTAGAGGGGGTCGATGACGACAGTCTCGTAGCCACGGGCGTCCATGTCGAACACGACGAAAGCCACCACGGGGCACCCCTCCACGCCGGACGGCAGCCACTCCCCGGCCTTCGACGCCGGACCCTCCATGAATCCATCGTCTTCCCCGAGGACCGCCGCCCAGGCCTCCAGCTCGCGTCTCCGCTCAGCCACTTCGACGTAGTGTTCGATGTACCAGTTGCCCCTGGTCATTGCTCTCTCCCGGGCCTCGGCCGAGGAGGGCTTGTAGGCCAGCCGGTATTTTTCCTTGAAGAAGCTGGGCTTGAACTCCGTGGATAAAGCCCTGTAGCCGGGGGACTCCAGCAGATCATCCCACTGATGCCTCGGGGGCTCCCCGTCTGCCCGGAGCACCTCCACTACCCCCCAGAAGGCGGTCAACCCGCCGAGCTCCAAAACAGGGTCCACGCCGTCTCACCCAGCCTTATCCAAGAGACCGTATGATGCCTATATGTTATGTGATTTGTGGAGTAAGGCTCTGGTCACCCGCCCTGTCTACACTAAAGTAATAATACGTAAACAGCCAACCATCAACAGGAGATGAGGATAGCAGTAATCGCCGATGACCTGACGGGGGCCCTGGACACGGGAGTCCAGTTCAGGCAGTGGGGCTACACGGTCCAGCTCACTGACAGCCCGGAGCACAGCTCCGCCGAGGTGGCCATTACCAACACGGACACACGCAACAAGAACCGGGAAGAGGCATACCGGGCCACATACGACGTGGCTGTGAAGCTGCGAGGCCACGACATCATCTACAAGAAGACCGACAGCACCCTCAGGGGAAACCCCGGACAGGAACTACAGGCCATACTGGACGCCACAGGCGAAACACGTGCCGTGTTCACGCCCGCCTACCCGTCCACCCGGCGAAGGGTCGAAGGCGGCCACCTCTACGTAGCGGATAGACCCATCACGGAGACCGAGTACGTCCACGAGTATCGCCGGAAGACAAGCAAGATACCTGAGATACTCGACACGGTGACACCGATACACTGCGTCGAATCCCCCGCGGATATTCCGGAGAAGGGTATAGCCGTGGTCGACTCCGAGACCGAGCAAGACCTGCTGAGGATAGCCGCCAGACATACACGGGTGATGGCGGGCTCGGCTGGCCTGGCCGACGCCCTGTGCCAGACGCTCAGAAACCCGCCGCCGGTGCTGACAGTCATCGGAAGCACCCGGACGGAGACGAGACACCAGGCAGAGCTACTCGTTCAGAGGCTGGGCGCGGCTTCGATCCCCCTTGACATCGAGAAAGCACTGAGCCAGGCTCCTCA
The DNA here is from genome assembly GCA_964513225.1 of uncultured Candidatus Bathyarchaeia archaeon. Lineage (GTDB taxonomy): Archaea > Thermoproteota > Bathyarchaeia > TCS64 > TCS64 > RBG-16-57-9. The sequence continues at coordinate 1,819 of CAZEMD010000100.1, forward strand.
AAGAGGGGCGGTGCAAACGGCGAAAAACGCATTAAACAAGGGAAAAGACGTTATACTCACCTCGGCCCCCACCCCGGAGACCGTGGAGCATGCGCGGGCAGAGGCCAAAAAGTTGAACATCACGCCCAAGATGCTGGAATCCCGAATCACGGCGGCCCTGGCGGAGGCAGCGGAAAGCCTTCTAGCCGTGAGCCTCTCAGGCATAGTCATCACGGGCGGCGCGACCGCCCTCGCCGTCACCCAGCGGCTCGGAACAAGAAACATCGAGATACTGGACGAGGTTCAACCCGGGGTACCCGTCATAAGGCTGGACAACATCCCGGCCGTGACCAAGGCAGGGGGGTTCGGCCAACCAGACACCCTCATCCAGGCCACACAGTACCTAAAGAGGAGACACCGATGAGACCCGTGATAGCCTTAACCCTCGGAGACCCCGCGGGCATCGGCCCCGAGATAATCGCCAAGACCCTGGCGGACCCGGAGACCTACAGGATATGCAGGCCGCTGGTGGTCGGCGAGAGCCACGCCATGGGTATGGGGGTGGAGGTAGCCGGGCGGAGCCTCACCATAAACACCATAACCGAGCCCGGGGAGGCGGAATTCAGCCACGGAGCCATCGACCTCATAGACCTCAAGAACCTCGACCCGTCGAAGATCGAGATGGGTAAGCCCGCGGCCATGACCGGGGCGGCCAGCGTCGAGTACGTCGTCCACGCGGCGGACCTAGCGCTGGCTGGAAAGGTGGACGCCATGGTGACTGCGCCCCTCAACAAGGAAGCCATGCACATGGGAGGGTACAGCTACCCCGGGCACACGGAGCTGCTGGCCGAGAAGTCGGGCACCGGCGATTACGCCATGATGCTCGCCACTGGGAACCTCAGGGTGGTCCACGCCACCACCCACATACCATTCAGGGAAGTCACGGACCACCTCACCGAGGAGCGGGTGCTCGACACCATACACATCGCGCGGGACGCGTGCCTGAGCTTGGGCATAGAAGAGCCGCGGATAGCGGTGGCGGGACTAAACCCTCACGCCGGCGACGGCGGCATCTTCGGGGACGAGGAGATACGCATCATTGAGCCTGCGATAATGAAGGCTGTGGAAGAGGGCCTGGATGTGGATGGGCCTGTGCCGGCCGACACGGTGTTCGCCAAAGCCGCCGGCGGACAGTACAACATCGTGGTCGCCCTCTACCACGACCAGGGCCACATACCGGTCAAGCTCCTGGGCATGAGGTACGACGAGTCCACCGGCGACTGGCTGAGCGTCAGCGGCGTGAACATAACCCTGGGCCTCAGCTTCATACGGACCTCCGTGGACCACGGCACCGCTTACGGCAAGGCGGGGAGACGGGAGGGCACTGCCAACCCGGAGAGCCTCAAGGAGGCCATCCGCATGGCTGTCCAGATGGTTGAGGCACGAAAAAACCAATAAGCCCACAGGGCTTCATCAAGCCATGCAGTTCCCCAAGATGGCCCGAGTCAGGCAGATATTCCAGCAACCAGAGATCGAGGACATACCCGCCAAGATTCGGGAAGAACTGGAAAAGAAATGCCTAAGGGACCGGGTGAAGTCCGGGCAGCGGATAGCCGTGACCGCGGGAAGCAGGGGAATAGCCAACATACCTCTGATCCTCGGGACCGTTGTCGCCGAACTCAAGGCGGCTGGAGCCGAGCCGTTCATATTGACGGCCATGGGGAGCCACGGCGGGGCCACCCCGGAGGGCCAGATCGAGGTTCTCCACAGCCTGGGAATAACCGAGGAGGCGGTGGGGGCGCCCATCGAGGCCGGCATGGAGGTAGAGCCCATAGGGGCCCTACCTGACGGGGTGGAGATATATCTCAGCCGCATAGCGTTGAAGGCGGACGGGATATTCGTCGTGGGCAGGGTCAAGCCCCACACCGACTTCAAAGGGGAGATCGAGTCGGGGCTCCTCAAGATGCTGTCCATCGGGCTCGGCAACCAGAAGGGGGCCGAGATGATCCACTGGCACAGGTACGACGGCTACCACCGCATAATGCCTGAGGCGGGCAGGCTCATCGCGGAGAAGACCAACGTCGTCATGGGGCTGGCCTTGCTGGAGAACGCACACCACATGACCGCCGAGATACACGCGCTGCACCCGGACGAGTTCTATGATGAGGAGAAACGGCTGCTGGATAAAGCGAAGGACCTTCTCCCCAGGCTGCCTTTCAAGGAGATCGACGTGCTTGTGGTGGAGGAGATAGGGAAAAACATCAGCGGCGTGGGGATGGATACCAACGTCACGGGTAGGTTCTGGATGCCGGGAGAGCACGACCGTCGGGCCCCAACCGTCAAGAAGCTGGCCGTCCTCGACCTCACCGAGGAGACCCACGGCAACGTCATAGGCATAGGGCTGGCTGATCTAACCACCAGGAGGGCCTTCGAGAAGATCGACTACCACCAGACGTACGTAAACTGCCTCACCCAGGGAAGCGGCGAGACAGGCAAGATACCGCCGTTCCTCGCCAATGACAGGGACGCCATAGCCACCGCCATCAGGATCAGCGGACCAGTTAGACCGGATGCGGCGCGGGTCATACGCATAAAGAACACTCAGGAATTGGAGACGCTCTACGTCTCGGAGGCGCTCGTCGAGGAGCTGAGGGAGAGTCCCGGGCTCCAAAAGCGTCTAGTGCTCGTGGATGAGCCCCGGGAGATGCAGTTCGACGTCATGGGGTACCTGGCGAGGTAAGCGTCCTCACCTAGACTTTTAGTAGAGCGCCGACCACTTCTACACGGTGTACCGTTTGGAGCTGTTAGACGCCGTAAGGGGCAGGAAGAGCATCCGGAGGTTCAAGGATGAGCCTGTCCCCCTGGAGCTGGTCCGGGAGGCGCTGGACGCCGCCAACTACGCGCCCTCTGCTAAGCGGGGCGAGCAGTGGAGGTTCACGGTACTCACCGGAGACGCGAAGACTCGGTTCCTCGAGTTCTTCGACGGGGAGCTGGACAGGTTCATAGAGGAGCACGGGTTCGAGGAGGTAGGTTCGTCCAAGAACTCGTGCAGGATCATGGGTGAGGCGCCGGTGCTGGTCGTCGTCTGGAACAGCGGTGAGCACGATTGGATCACGGAGGAGCACAGCGTGGCCGCCGCCATACAGAACATGCTCCTCCGGGCCCACGACATGGGCCTGGGCAGCCTATGGATAGGGGACGTCTACTACGCGTACGACGCCATCCGGGGGTACTTCGGGAAGGAGTGGAAGCTCAGCGGAGCCGTCTCCCTCGGGTACCCGGACGGAGAGGGAGCCAGCTTCAAGCGGAAGACCGTGGACGAGGTAGCGGAGTTCATTGTGTAGCTACCTTTTTATGACATGTTAATTATAAAAAAAGAGTTAAAGTCACGGGTTTTAGATTACTAGTTCCCTGAGGAGTTGTTTTAGATCCCATGATGTGTTGTATAGCTTATCCCAGTCATCTTTCAACATGATGTAGTCGAAGTCGCTTAACACCCTGTATTCCTTCACGCCATCCTTGAACTGTATGTATACTATAGCGTTGTGTCTTGCCCCTAGACCGCGCCCATCCACGGTCTCGGTGAAGTCGATGCCGTTAACGAATTTGGAGATGCTGTCTGCGTCTGTGAACCGGTACTCGACTTCTTCTAGGCTCTTTGGCGGTAGCCTTATGGAGTAGACTGCTATTCCCGTGATACTTTCCATGTCGAATGGCGGTTCCCGTTCACCATGTGGCTTCTTCTTTTTCTTTTTATCAGAAGGCGACTCCTTGTGTGGCGGGGCCTCTTCTCCAGGGTATGCTATCTGATGCTCACTTCCTTCCTCCTCGGAACAGTTACCATATGTCTTACCTGTGGGGGCTTCGACTTGTACACCGAAATAGTCCGCCAACTCCTTCAATTTATTTCTACCTGCGTCGCATGCACCGACGTTACACCCGATCAAGAGGATTTTTCCACCTGGGCAAAACTTGTTCTTTAGGGGCTTTAGAACGTCCTTCCAGTCGTCTTTTCCGTTTATCTCTTTACAGTCTGCCCACCCCATTCCCGCGCCGACCGAGATGACGCCGGGGGCGCCGTGTCCGACTATCTTCAACGTCCTTATGCAGCCGCACTTGTATAGTCTATCAAGCACCTTCCTGACCATGTCTTCTTTGCTGGTAGCTCTGATGCATCCCGAATTCTTGTTCGCCTTTCCAGTCAAGTAGCCGTTATCGTTCGCGGAGTCCTCTACCACTGTTATGTCTTGTTTTATTTTAATACCGAATATTTTCGCTATGATGCAGATTAGGTCTTCCCAGAAGCTCAGTTATTTCACCTATATTTTAGTTGCATTCCTTGATATTAATGATTTACAATAGAGATCAGACTCCGTCACCTGCATCTAACCAAAATAGTGTAAGAAAAATAATATTCGAGTTAGTGCATAGCCTGGCTTACCTAGCTTGCTAGGAGGAAGAAGTGTGTATCACTTGGACTGGACAAGAGCATCCTCCGCTCGGAGGATATAGCACCCGAACATAGTTTTAGTTCCACAAACAGCCTCCCGATAACCAGAAACCTTCCGCATCATGGGTACCCAATTGACACCCGGCCATATCATCAAGAGGCGTGTCACCCGAGAGGCGTGTATAGAGAGACCCCCCTTAGATCGGGGGGAACTCACTCCGAATGGATAAACATTGAAGGCCGCAGGCGTCTTCACTCTAGCCTGAACTTCAGCCGAGCCCACATCAGCCATAGGTGGTGTGAGACGGCTAATCTGGAAACCTTTCACAGTCACGGCGAGGGGAAGATAATAACCAACTTCCTGGAGGTGTGACCCCCTGTTCAAGCACTTCATTGAGAAACTGGTTGGAGGCAGGGACCTCACCTTCGAGGAGGCCTCGGAGGCCATGGGTGAGATCATGACGGGGGGAGCCACGGACGCCCAGATAGGGGCGTTCCTCACGGCCCTCAGGATGAAGGGAGAGACCATCGACGAGATATCTGCCTTCGCCTCGGCGATGAGGGCGCACTGCCAAAGGATCAACCCCAAGGTGGGCGGCCGCCTCGTGGACACCTGCGGAACCGGCGGCGACAGGATAGACACCTTCAACGTCAGCACGGCGGCCGCGTTTGTGGCGTCGGGCGCCGGCGTGTGCATCGCGAAGCACGGGAACCGCTCCGTAACCAGCAGCTGCGGCAGCGCAGACGTCCTCCAGGGCCTGGGCCTCAACCTCGCCCTCGAGCCGGGGGACGTAGAGCGCTCCATCGAGGAGGTCGGCGTCGGGTTCATGTTCGCCCCCGCGTTCCACCCCGCGATGAAACACGCCATCGGCCCCAGGAGGGAGCTGGGCTTCAGGACCGTATTCAATGTACTGGGCCCCCTAACGAACCCCGCCGGGGCATCGGCGCAGCTGCTCGGAGTATACGACCCCGGCCTCACCGAGCCCCTAGCCAAGTCTCTGAAGCGTCTAGGCAGCGAGGAGGCGATGGTGGTACACGGCCTCGACGGCATGGACGAGATATCGAACCTCGG
>CAZEMD010000101.1:0-7241 GCA_964513225.1 uncultured Candidatus Bathyarchaeia archaeon
CCGTGGAGCCTGACAATGTAGTTGAATTCTCTGGACACTCTGAGATCTCCCTGTCGGTGTAACAGGGCTATATCGATACATCTTATTAAAAGATTATGTTAAACCCGGGCGTGACGTTCACCGGGTTTTGGGTCAAAAAGGGGTTAGTTTATTTCGATGCTGCCTATGGTGGCGTCTGCTGATATGGTGATCTTTATGTCTTTGGTGTCATAGCCCACCGTTTCTCCTTTCTTCTCCCGCGCCTTGTCCAAGTCGTAGCTCATGTTTGGCAGGTTGACGTCGATGGAGCCGACGCTTGTGTCCAGGTCTACGTTGTACCCGAGGTCGGCGCCCGTGGGCAGGGTGAGGTCTATGGAGCCGTTGGTGGTGCTGAACTGGTGTTCGCCTGACGCCGCCGCCAGGGTCATATCTATTTCCCCGTTGGTGGTGCTGAAGCTCGTGGACGACGCGGTGACTGTTCCCGTTATCGCCCCGTTGGTGGTTTCGGCGTATATGTCGGATGACGACACGTCCATGAGCGATATCCCTCCGTTGGTGGTGTCGATGAACATTTCTTGGGGCGAGACCCCTTGAACGTTTATCGCGCCGTTCGTGGTCTGTAGGCTGATCTCGTCTGCCACCCCGGTGGGGACGTATGCCTCGACGGTGACGGCGTACTTCCTCCACTCAGACGATTCTATGGGGAAGCTCAGCGAGATGCTCTGTGTCGCCCCAGACACGAAGTCTTCCAGGCTGTGCGTGAACCGCTCCAGGTTAGCCTCGGCTTCAGCCGTGGTGTCGCCTCTGGCCCTGACCTCGATGTCGAACTTGACGTGGTCGCCGGTCCAAGAGTAGACGTCGATTCCGCCGTTCACGCTTTCAATTTCTAAATCCACGCCTTCCGCCGTGACGGGGACGTCAAGCGTGAATGGCCTCGTCGCCCTGTAGGTCCCGAGGTCTATCTCGCTGAACTCGTCGGTTATATCGGTTATTAATCCGAAGCCCTGGGTTATGAATAGGGCCAGGAATAGGCCACCAATCAGTCCGCCGAAGAGCCCCTGTATGGGTGATCGGCGTCGGCCCCGGGAGAGGAAGGCGTTCACTATGATGCCTGCTCCCGCCAGTATGAGGAGGTAGCCGATCATGTCCACGTCGGCCGTGACGTACCTGAATACATACCATCCTGCGCCTAGGCCTAGGAGGAAGCCCCCGAAGCCCATCCCCTGGTCGCTCATCTGATTCACTTATGCATCTCATGGGGGCGTGTAATATATTCCTATCTTGATGTGAGGGGTCCAGAGTATCTACGTGAAGGGGGGTTTAGGAGATAACGTTCTCTGGCCCTCAAACGTTGTTCAAGTCAATGAATATTTTGTTTTACTGTAACCTGAAAGAGGTGGGGGGTGGTTACTTGTTTATCACTGGCTCTCCGTAGGTGAGCAGCGTGATGGTGCTCTTAACGTGGTCAAGGCGCCGGACGTTGTTGAACACGACCTCCTTGACGCGGTCCATGGACTCGGCCTCCATCTCGATGATGAGGTCATAGATGCCGTAGAGACTGTATATTTTGGTGATCTCCTTGACGCCCTTGAGGGCGTCGATGATAGAGGCTTCCTGCCCAAGCTCGGCGTTCAGAAGAACATAGGCCTTCATATTAACCATGAAACCAGTGCTAACACATAGTATATCTATTTTTTGAAAAATCAGTCAAAACTCGCCCTTGACGAGGTAGAAGAAGATACCAGAAAGCACGGCGAGCAAAACGAACACCAGAAAAGCGACCCTGTAGTTACCGGTGACGTCGAACATGTAGCCCGCGAAGACCGGGCCCACAACGTTACCGATCATGCGGAAGGGGGCCATGACGCCCGAGATGGTCGCGAAGCGTTCACGGCCGAACAGCTCTCCCCTGAAGGCCATGAGCAGGGGGATGGCGCCCCCGTAGGCCAGCCCGTAGACCACAAGGAACGCGTAGACGTGGACTATGTTTGAGGCGTACGCAAATATGAGGACGCCCAAGGCCTGGGTCAGCATGACGGCCGTCAACAGCAGGCGCTTGTTGAAGAAGTCGCCGAGGGTGCCGAATATGACGCGGCCGGGGATGCTTATGAGTATCATGAGGCCTAGTATGTTGGCCGCCGTCTCCTCTGCGATGCCTATGGTGATGAGGTGAGGTATCTGGTGGAGGACCAGGGAGCCGAGGAGGAAGGTCCGGAAGGACTCGGCGAGGAGAAGCCTGACGAATATGGGAGACTTCAAGGCATCCCTTACGGACGAGGTCTTCTCCGGGGCCACGTGCCCAGACGCCTCATGCTCCGGTGAGCCGGGGCTACGGGTGGCGCCGTCTGGCAGCAGCCCCAGGTCCTCGGGCTTGTTGCGGAACACGAGTGTGAGGGGCAGGCCGGCGACCCAGAAGGCGAGGCCGCAGTAGATGGCGGTCGTCCTCCAGCCGTTGACCGCTATGGACTTCGCAAGCATCGGCACGATGAGGGCGCCGCCGACGCCCGCGGCGATGGCGTAGACGCCCATGGCCCTGCTGCGCCTCCTCTTGAACCAGTGAGTTATCATGCTGGTCATGGCGTGGGTGAAACCCGTGTTGTACCCGATGCTGAGAAGGCCGCCGTAGACGAGGTAGAGCATCAGGACGCTGTTTACATAGAGCATGGCTATGAAGCCGAGGCCCGTCATGACGACGCCGAGGGCTAGAAGCCTGCGGGCCCCGTATTTGTCTACCAGGTAGCCCACCACGGGGCCCTCTACGCCGCCTTCAAGCCGGGAGAGGCTTACGGCCCCCGATGTCACGGCGCTGCTCCACCCGAACTCCCTCTGTATCGGGGTGTAGAACACGCTGAACCCGTAGAAATATATCCCCGACGCCATGCCGTGAAGCAGGAAGGTGCCGAGGAGTATCCAGTACCCGTAGAATACGTCGTTAAGCCTTCCCCTCAGCCCCAAATCGAAGCCTCTCGTTAATCCCTATGACCATGTACAGCCCCTATATAGGGTTAACCGGTTTGATCCGCCAGGGTCCTAAGCCAGGTTCCCAGCGACTGGACTTCCTCTAGGGAGAGCCTTGCCACTCTTTCACCGAGAGTACCGGCGGGGAGCCCTGCCTCGGCCACAAACGACCCTGCTTGCCTCTTGGTGTCACATATCCCGGCCCGTATAAGCGCCTCCCTCAAAGCGTTCTTGGAGAGCTTGTCGCCCTGCCTGAAAAGCTGCTTCAGCGCCTCATCCGCCGCCGTGGATGAAGGCTCTGGGACGAGGGACATGATGCAGGTATCGGTCCTCGGCTCCGGCAGATACGCGGACCGCGGCACCTCCACGTTGACTCTAACTTCGTAGAACAGTTGCGCCTGGTAGGACAGCTTAGAGTACCCCGGAGTCCCCGATTCGGCTTCAAGTATATCGGCGAAGCCTCTGGGCACGATCAGGGCCGCCGACTCCACTTCCATCCTGAACAGTCTCTGGAGGAAAGCCTCACATATCATGTAGGGAAGATTTGAGACCACCCTATCGCAGCGAGGCAGCCTCACTTGTAGGGCGTCCCCGAGGACAACGTCGAACCCGGGGTGGTTTCCGAAGCGCTCCTTGAGGATGGGGAGGTACTTGGGGTTCTTCTCGACGCAGACGACTGTCTCCGTGCGCCGTAGGAGCCCCTCGGTTATGTTCCCGACGCCGGGGCCCACCTCGATGACGGCATCGCCGCCGGCCACCCCGGAGGAATCTATGAGCCTAGCTATGACTTCCTCGTCCACGAGCTGCTGCTCGTCCAGGGAAGGGGCCAGCACGATGCCGTGTTTCGATAAAAACTCCTGGGTCCTCTCTCTGAGCATGGCTGCACGCCTATAGGAGGTAGCGGGGCTCCCCCTTGATGGACTCGATGAGTTCCGCCGCCGCCTCGACCTCCTCGTCTGTGCCGTCCACGAGTAGCCTCACGGAGCCTTCTGCGCCGGCTATGCCCCCCGCCGAGTACAGGTACGCGTCCACCGCGGCCAACAAGGCCATGGCCTCTATTTCGGTGATTATGGTGCCGGTTATGGGCCACAGTCTGGGGCCCTCGTAGTCCTCCTCGGAGGCGAGGAGGTGAAGCTCGTTGATGTCCTCGTAGGTCAGCTTCTCTAGGCCCACGGGGATCACCAGCTGTATCTGTTTGCCTATGATGTGGCCGATGGTGTTGCCTATGGTGGCGCCGTCCAGTCCTCCTATGAGTATCCCCGCCACGTAGTCGTCGTAGTTCAGGGCGTTGGCTCCCTTTATGTATACGTCGCCCTTCTTCATGTCCTGGACGGCGTTGACCCTGTCGTACCTGGGCTCCAGCCTGCCGTCTACGAACACGGCGTCGGGTATCTTCTCGCCCTGGGGCTCTGGGCTCCTCTCGGGCTCGTCCGGCGTCGTTATGCCGCTCCTGTAGCGGCGTTTATCGATCCTCCTGCCCCAGAGCTCCTCCAGGACGTAGGCGTTGGTGGTGCCAGTGGCGACCACGACGGTGCCCGTCTTCATGGCCCGCTGCACATCGGGGAGGGCGGCCACCGCCTTGGCTATCAGCCGTTTGGACTCGGCTACCGTTAACACGAACTGCCGTTTCATGTTTCTCTTAGAGACAGGGGAGGTAATTAAGGTGAATCATAAACCGGATAAGAGCCGCGGTTGTATGGCTAAGCGATGTTTGAGGACGCCCTCAGGCGCGTCGAGAGGAACCTGGGCGACATGAGGAGGGGGCTGGAGGACCCGGCGGCCGCCCAGGAGACGCTGCACGAGTCTCTGCTGGACGACTACCTGGAGACCGGGTACGGCCAGTTGCACGACACGTTTCCGGTGGTAGGGTACAGCGACTTTGAGCCGTGGATCGAGCGCGTGATTGATGGAGACACCGCCGCGCTTCTCGCCGAAGAGCCCATCACGTGGGCCATGACTAGGGGGACCACGGGGGACAGCAAGATCATCCCGGTGACGACCCGGCACCTGGACCACATCGTTAGGGGCGGCTCAAGGGCGGTGCTTAACCACGCGATGGCTGTGGGAGGGCTGGAGTCCCTCGCCGGCGGCGTTCTGAACCTCCAGTTCCCAAGCAACGTGAGGGCGATGACCGTGGACGGCGAGGAGAAGTTGTACGGCCACAGCTCAGGCACCTACGCGAGGCTGAACCCCATGATGGCGGGGCTGCGGCTCGTACCCCTGCAAGAGGAGATAGACGCACTGGACTCGGACCTATCCGAGGAAGGCTGGGAGACAAGGTTCGAGTACATCTACCAGAGGGCCAAGGACGCCGACGTGGTGACGGTCATGGGCGTAGCCCCCGTCCAGACGGGTTTCGCCAGGTACCTCGAGAGGCGGCACGGCGTCCAGCCCCGTGACCTCTGGAGCCTGAACGTGATCTTCAGCACCAGCGTCGCGAAGATCCAGACAAGGTACGCTCCCTGGCTGAGGAGGCTCTACGGCGACTGCCCCGTGGTGGAGATGTACACCGCCACGGAGGGGGCCTTCGGCCAGCAGATAGACTCCCTGCCCTACTGGGTGCCCAACTACGACCTCTACTACTTCGAGGTAAGAACAAGGCAAGGCGTGAAGATGCTTCACACGCTTAGACGAGGCGAGTGGGGGCGGCTGATAGTCTCGACCCCAGTGTTCCCGAGGTATGAGATAGGGGACCTAGTCGAGTCCATGGGTAAGAACTACTTCAGGGTTTTCGGCAGGGACCGGCCTCTCACGGTGCTGGAGCACGTGCTCTACAGGGCGGCCTTCGGCTGGGCTCTAGGGTAGAGGGGTCTCAGATCTGGCCATGAAGGCTCTCGCGACGATTATCAGCCCAAGGGCGATCAACAGGACAGGCCACCATTCGTCTAGGTCGAAGGCTATGCCTGCGCCTATGAGTGAGACGAAGCCGCCTCCCACAACGTAGCCGAAGCCGTGCTCGAAGACCCCTGACTGGCTGTACGCCCACAGGCCCCTGAAGACTATGATGAGTCCCAGCCCAAGCAGAAAGACGCCGCCGAAGTCGGTCCACTCTAGTAGGCCAGCGTTCTGGAGGATCAGGCTCAGGCCGAGCCAGACAACCACCAAGCCGCCCATCATGGCGGATTTCTCGTCTTGTTTTTCGTGTTTCTCGTCTTTCTCATCCTTCTCGTCGCGTCTACGAACCGGCCTTATGGGTCTCCTTTTCAGCGGGTAGCTACAGTTTGGGCAGTACTCGTCATCCTCACTGATCTCTTGGCCACACTTTGGACAGAACGGCATGTGTTTAACCCTCTTAGATTGATTCGCTTAGGATGTTTATTAAGGGTTACCAGAATATGCCTCGTCTTTGGCTTTCACAAGGCTGTAGAGGCCGGCTCCCATGAACATGAACAGGGAGACTGTGAGCCAGCCGAGGCGGTAGCTCAGGGTGTAGTCCTTTATGAAGCCGAGGGTGTAGGGGAGCACCAAGGCGCCGAGGGATGCGAAGGTGTTGTGCACCCCGGAGATGCTGCCCGCCGCCTCGGTGCCGAACACGTCGGGTATGATGGTGAAGGAAGGGCTTCTGACGAAGTTGATGAACCAGCCCAGCCCTAGGACGGCTAGGTAAATCCATAGCCCTGTGGGCCGCCTAGCGAAGAGCAGCACGTCGAGGCCCAGAAACGCGAAGCTGGCCATGAGGACGTTCCTCTTGCCGAACCTGTCTGAGACCGCGCCGCCCAGCGGGTTCGACAGCATACCGGCCACGTTGAACAGTGAGAGGGCGCTGCTCGTCGCCACGATGCTTAAGCCGTACTCCTCCTTGAGCACCAAGGGCAGCCACGCGATGTAGGTGTAGTAGCTGCCGAGCCTTATGAACTGGGTCAAGGCGAGGAGCCAGAAGTTTCTGTCCCTGAAGGGCAGGTTTGAGAGGTTCAGACGCCGGTCATTGGTGTTGTCCCGGTCCCGGAGGAGTATCCACACGGCCACCCCCGAGGCTAATCCTAACGCCCCGGCGGATCTGATGGTCGGTCTCCACCCGGCGTCCAGACTCAGCAGCGGCACCGCCCACGCCGCGGCGACGAGCCCCACGCTACCGCCGATGTTAAGCACCCCCAGAGCCGTTCCCCGTTCCTCCGAGTTGAACCACGCAGAGACGAGGCGGACGCTGGGCACGAAGATGCCTGCGCCGAGGAGGCCGGAGAGGAACCTTGAGGCCATGGCGAAGCCAACGGTGGGGCTCAGCCCGAATAGGATTGTGGACGCGGAGACGCCGAGGACGCTGAGGGTTATCGTGGGCCTGCTTCCCCTGCTGTCGGCCAGCATAC
>CAZEMD010000102.1:0-7192 GCA_964513225.1 uncultured Candidatus Bathyarchaeia archaeon
CCACGCCGCCAGGCGGAACGTGGACATCACCTACGTGATACACGACAACCTCATCTACGGCTTGACCACCGGGCAGACCAGCCCCACGAGCAAGAAGGGGTTCGTGACCAAGACCAGCCCACGGGGCAGCTTCGAGACAGGCGTCAACCCCCTAACCCAGGCGCTCACCGGCGACGCCTCGTTCGTGGCCCGGACCTTCGCCGGGGAGCCCCAGCACATGACCGAGGTGCTCAAGAAGGCCATAGGGCACACTGGCTTCGCGTTGGTGGACGTGCTGCAGCCCTGCGTGACCTTCAATAGGGTCAACACGTACCAGTTCTACAAGGAGCGGGTCTACAAGCTGGAGGACGAGGGCCACGACGCGGGGGACTTCGACGCCGCCTACCACAAGGCGCTGGAGTGGGGGGACCGCATCCCCATAGGCGTCTTCTACAGGGAGCAGAGGCCGCCGTACCATACGAGCTTCCCAGCCCTCAAGGACGGGCCCCTCGTGGGGCAGCCCCTCAAGCCCGACGTCGAGAAGCTCCTCGACGAGCTCAGGTAGCCCTTTACCTTTATCTTTTCACCGATCTTCTTTCAGGGCATGAGCGAGGTCAGGCGGATCAGGGACGACGAGTTCGAGGACTATACGAGGATAACGCTGGACTCATACCCCGCGATGTTCACCGACGTGACGCAGGAGCGGAGGCGGGGCTGGGTAGAGCGGATGAAGGCCGCGCAGAGAGACGACGACTTGGTCAACTACTACGGCTGCTACAGGGGCGGCGATATGGTGGGTGGGATGAGGCTCCACGACTTCAAGATGACGCTGTACGAGTCTCCAATCCTCGTGGGCGGCGTCGGCAACGTCTGCGTAGACCCCCTCCACAGGAAGATGCACGTCTCCAAGGAGTTGATGGAGTACTTCCACCGGCATTACCGGGGCAGGGGCGCCAAGCTCGTGGCCCTCTACCCGTTCAGGTCGGACTATTACGTGAAGATGGGCTACGGGTACGGCAGGAAGATGAACCAGTACAGGTTCAGGCCCGAGGACCTGCCCAGGGGCCCCAGGGACAAGGTTTCGTATCTCGGCGAGTCGGACGTGGAGGCGCTGACCGCCTGCTTCAACAGGTACGCCCACCGGACCCACGGCATGATAGAGAAGAGGAGGAGCTACTTCGAACGGTTCGTCAACCGCTTCAAGGTGGTGGGGTACAGGGAAGGCGGCGAGGTGAAGGGCTTCGCAGCTTTCGACTATAAGAAGCTCATGGAGGACCACGAGCTGCTCCAGAACCTCAAGATACACACGCTGATATACGAGACGCCTGAGGCGCTCCGGGGCCTGCTTAGCTTCCTGGGTGTGCAGCTCGACCAGGTGGACAGGGTGGTGCTGAACACCGTGGACGACGACCTTCACTTCGTCTCCAGGGACCCGCGTGACGGGGTGCCTCACATGTTCTACACGAGCCAGGAGACCAACGTCCAAGGATTGGGAATCATGTACAGGGTCATCGACGCCCGAGGCATATGGGAGGAGCTCGCCGGCCACGGCTTCAACGGCGTCAGCCTCAAGACTAAGCTAACGGTCCGGGACAGCTTCCTTCCCGAGAACGACGGCGCCGTGGTCGTCCACTTCACCGACGGAAAACCAGTGGTCGTGGATGGCGGAGGCTACGATGTGGAGATCACGCTCGATGTGGCGTGGTTCTCGTCCCTCATCATGGGGGTGGTGGACTTCAGGAAGCTATGGATGATGGGGCTGGCCGGGGTCTCCGACGAGGGCTACGTCGACGCGCTGGACACGCTGTTCCATGCTCAGCGTAGACCCGTGACAATAGAGGAGTTTTAGCTTCGTTTCATCCTCGGGATGAAAGCCCCCGTCGTCTTCATGTACTCGACGTAGGCGTCGCCGAACCTGAGTATGAGGTCCTGCTCCTCGGCCTTGCACATTATGAGGTACATCGGGACGTCGATGAGGCTGAAGAGCACCAGGAACGGGGAGTTCAGCAGCAGGCCCATGGTGAACCTCAGGAACACCTCCCCCGTGGCCTGTGGATGCCTGACGCGCTCATATATTCCTCCGAACATGGTCCGTCCCTTGCTCGGGGTCAGGGACTCCTCGCCCGCGTCCCTCATCCCCCTCAGCATGATATACATGCTCGGTACACCGATGAGGAGCCCCAGCGCCTTGGACACGTTCCACCCCCAGGAAAACGTCCTAGGTAGAGGCACTGGGAGAGGGTGATAGAAGTATACGACGTACCCAGCCGCCGCCAGGAACTCGAAGAGCATCGCCGCCTGGCGGTACCTCGCACACCGGGCGTAGGCATCGTCCCCCACGACCTTGGCTAGGCCCGCCGGGGCCACGCTCATCACGTAGAAGTACAGGAACAGGATAGAGGAGTACACCAAGAGCCCCAGATTCAGCCACGGGATCACCGGTTCCACCGTGTCTGAATCGGTGACTCAGGTTAAAAACAGGTGGGGTCACAGACCAGAGAAATCGTCGGGGGGTCTCCTATGCCTCATCGCCTGCTCGTAGGCGTACGAGACGCTGAACAGCGTGGGCTCGCTGAAGAGCCGGCCCACCATCTGGAGGCCGGCCGGGAGGCCGCCGTGGGTGAACCCCATGGGGACGGTGAACCCCGGCAGCCCGGTGTGGGGCGGTATCTTCTGGCTGTTGTCGCCGTGGGGGCTCTCCATGTCGCCGATGAGCCGGGGAGGGTTGCTCCACGTGGGGTACACGATGGCGTCTACCCCGGCTTCGTCCATGGCTACTACGACGGCGTTCCGTAGCCTGATGTTCTTGGGCTCGGTGTAGATGTCGCCGCAGGTCGGCTCCGGCGCCTCGAGCATCTCCTTCAGCCTCTCGGCGATGTACTCGCTGTAGAGGCCGCTGTCCACGATGGACTTCAGGGTCCTGTGGGGCGGGTCCGGGAGGGTAGCCAAGTAGTTCTCTAGGTCGCGGCGGAAGGTTCTGCACCAGATGTCCTCGGTCAGCTCCTCGAAGCCGGGGATCACGAGGGGGTCCACCGTTTCGCCGCCGCCGCTGTCCAGATCATCTATAGCCTCCTCGAAGACCTTGAGGACCTCCGGGTCGGTGGTGGGCTGGTCCGTGTAGTATCTGAATACTCCAACGCGTTTGCCTTCAAGCCCGTCTGCGTCTAGGTGCTCCGTGTAGCTATCCGTAGTCTTTCCCATGCTATGCTTCGTGACTGGGTCGGCCGGGTCGTACCCCGCTATGGCGTCGAGCACCCTGGCGGCGTCCTCGACGGTCTTGCACATGGGGCCGCCGACGTCGTTCCTCAGGTACAGCGGCACTATGCCGTCGCGGCTTGTCAGCCCCATGGTGCTGCGCACCCCGACCAGGCAGCAGTGGCTGCTGGGGCCCCGTATGCTGTTGCCGGTGTCGGTGCCTAGGCCCACCAGGGCTAGATTGGCGGCGATGGCGGCGGCGGTGCCCCCGCTGCTCCCCGCTGGGACGCGCTCAAGGTCGTATGGGTTACTGGTGGTGCCTGCTATGCTGCTCACCGTCTGGTACGGGCTGAACGCCCACTCCGCCATGTTGGTCTTCCCCAGCACCACCGCCCCCGCCTCCCGGAGCCTCCTCACCTGGCAGGCGTCATCCGGGGGCAGGCTCCCCTTCATGGCGAGGCTCCCCGCCGCCGTCTGGAGGCCCGCTGTGTCGTAGTTGTCCTTGACGGCCACGGGCACCCCGTGGAGCGGCCTCAGCTTACCCTTCCTGATGAACTCCTCGTCGAGCTCGTCGGCCCGGTTCAAAGCATCAGGGTTCAGGACGACGAAGGCGTTTAGCGCCGTGGGTTGATCATAAGCCTCGATGCGTCTCAGGTAAGCCTCCACGATGTCGCGGCACGTCACGGCGCCCTCCCTGAGGTCTGAGTGGAACTTGGCTATGGTGAGTTCAACGACATCGGGCATGTTTTTACATAATCTCTGGGGTGATAAGATTATGGCTGGCCTCCTAGGGCTCCTTTTTCAAAGCTGGGTGCCTCCGCCTCCCCGCCGAGCGTCACCGGGCTTTAGACCAGCGGAGGGTGTTGTCCTCCAGCTTGATCTCTATCGTCTTCTCCTCGTAGAGGTGGCCCAGGTACGCCATGAGAGTGGTGTGTATCAGGTAGTACTGCTGCACCACGTCTAGGTCCAGGCCGTACCCGGTGCACAGCCCCGACTGTATCTCGGAGACGGTTTTAGGCTCGTCCAGAAGCCCGAGGATGTCCGAGGTGATGGACTCGACTACGCCGAGGTTCACGTCTACGAGGGCGGTGATGTCCCCCGTGGGCTCCGTGTGACTGGGCACATACAGCGTGTGGCTGGTCTCCCTCAGTGTCTTCAGGGTCTCCCGGTGGCTCCCCACGTCCTGGACCACGGGTATCCTGTATTTCTCGATGACGCGCCCGCTGAACACGGCGTCGGCGCAGAATAGCACGTCGTCCACCAGCACGCCGATCTGGTTGAAGCTGTGCCCAGGCAGGGGCACGATCATGAGCTTCCTGTCCTCGATCGTCGTCATGCCTGTTTCGAGTATGTGGTGGACGGGCGAAGGCTTGGCGAGGACGAACTTGTTACGTAGGTTCCTGATGGGGGCGGCGCCGTGGAAGAGGTAGATGGGCTCCAGCAACGGGTTCTGGATGATCCCCGCCTCCACCGAGGACGCGTAGACCTCGGCGCCCGTGTTCCTGACCAGGTAGTCGTTGCCGCCAAAGTGGTCGGCGTGGCTGTGGGTGTTCACTATGGCGGTGATCTTGATGCCCTCGGCTTCCAGGAGCCTCCTTATGTTCCTGCCCGAGTCCCTGTCAAGCCCAGTGTCTATGAGGGTCGCCTTGTCCCCATTTATTATGACGCCGACGTTGACGGCTCCCGGGATGTAGGCGACGCCTTCGGTTATGTGTTTCAGCTCCACGCAGACACCTTTGACAACCTATAGCGTCTCGGCGTGTTATATGTTTAAGAAGGGTTTAGAGGGTGGAGAAAAAAGCCTTGAGCCTTTTCTGCATCTCCTCGCCCATGCCGTAGGTGTTGTGGCCCACCCCGGGGAAGAGCTCAAGCCTGACCTCGGCACCCGCAGCCGTCAGCGCCTCCGCGAGCGCCACTGCGTTGGCGTCGGGGAGCACGTTGTCGTCCTCGGCGCCGTGGTAGATAGCGGTGCAGGGGAGGGGCACCCCTTTCCCGAGCCTCTGGAGCCGGGGCAGCGGGTCCGAGGCGGCGAGCCTCTCCACGGCCTCGTCGTCGGGCATGTCCGGGGGCAGCCCGTAGGCGGCCAGCTGCTGGTCCTTGAACTTGTGGTCCCTTATTATGGACTCTATGCTGCTCACAGCCTGCATGACGGCGGCCTGCTTCACCCGCCCCCTCATGGGGCCCAGGACGCTGTTCCATATGAGTAGTCCGCCGAGGCCCCCGCCCATCAACCCGACGCGCTCCGTGTCCACGTGGGGCGACGCTGCCAATGCGTCGAGGAGGGCGCCGTTGGCCTCGACGCTGCACGGGTTGCCCCAGTGGTTGCCGCAGGCGTGGCTGCCCGCGACGGCCACGTCGTTGCTCATCACCGCCTCGAGGAACGCGGTCTTGCGGTCCTCCTCCAGCCAGTCGGCCGTGTCCTCCTTCACGTAGCCCCTGTTGCCGTGGTGGTGGATAACAACGGCGGTGGGCTTACCTGCCTTGAAGGATTCGGGGGTCCAGAGGTAGCACCACTCTCCCCCCGCCTCGAAGAACGCCTTCTGCTCTCCGTCTCTGAGCGTCGGGATGCCTGTCATATAATCACGTCTACTATCACGCTTTGGCGGGTAAAAGAGAATCGCCATGGCGTCGGCCCATGCCCCGGTTTTCTAAGATATTATTAACGTAGAGGCACCAGTTTGAACCATGAAGACGTTGGGTAAAGGAACCATCGTCGAGGAGTGGGAGAAGGTGTCCATCCCGGCTGCACCCGAGCTCGAGGAACTCACCCTGGAGCCCCCCACCACAGCGCTGCTGGTCCTCGACGTCCAGAACCAGAACTGTAGAGAGGAGACGAGGCCCCGCTGCGTAGAGTCGGTGCCAAGGATCGCCGAGCTCCTGAGGAGGACCAGGGGCGCCGGCGCCTCGGTGGTCTACAGCCTCACTCGAAGCGCCGAGCCCGAGGACATACGGGAAGAGGTGAAGCCCGAGTCCTGTGAGCCGGTCGTGAGGTCCGGCGTGGACAAGTTCTACGCCACGGAGCTGGAGAAAATACTCGAGGATATGGGCGTAAGGACGGTGATACTCGTCGGCACCTCGTCCAACGGCGCCGTCCTTCACACGGCGACGGGGGCGGCTGCACGTGGACTGGACGTGGTGGTGCCGGTGGACGGCATGTCTGCGAGCGAGGCATACGCCGAACAGTACACGGCGTGGCACCTGGTGAACGCCCCAGGGACGAGAAGGAGGACCCGGCTCACGACGGTGAACGCGATAAAGTTTACTGTGTGATCGGTTGAAGCCTCTTCACATGTGAAAGATGTGCTTCTTCCCTGATAGACTTTTTCTCAGGGTATCCGACCCTTTCCTCGTTAGCCTGATCTCCCCGTCATCCTCTAGGTAGCCGTCGTCCACCAGCTCCCTGGTCACCGCCTCGAGGTCTGACTCGCCGGCGGGGTGCGCCGCGACGCCTAGCTCCCGTAGCATGGGGTTGTTGCTGAAGTCGTACGCCTTTGACCCCAGCTTCCTGAGGCCTTCCATCGTGGCGGCTTCGCCGTTGTCTACCTTGTAGAGCAGCCAGTCCCTGAGCTGGCTCCGCCTGAATGCTTGGTACCTCTCCGAGAACGGCAGCCTGTG
Organism: uncultured Candidatus Bathyarchaeia archaeon; assembly: GCA_964513225.1. GTDB lineage: Archaea > Thermoproteota > Bathyarchaeia > TCS64 > TCS64 > RBG-16-57-9. Next base: position 6,790 of record CAZEMD010000102.1, read on the forward strand.
CTTGGTGAGGCCCTGTTCGTCTCCGCCGATGGACTTCACCATCTCGATGAGCAGCTCCACGGCGCTTCTGAATAATATCAATGCGACGCCTAGGCCAACAAGGGTGTCTAGGATGGCGGCGTCGTAGAGGGAGCCGATGAGTCCGGCGGTGACGCTGGCGGCGACTACGACGTGGTTTCTGCTGTCCACGGACTGGGTGATCAGCGCTATGCTGCCGGACTGGGCGCCTATGAAGCTCTGGTAGAAGTATAGTAGGCCGCAGACCAGCGCCGACAGGATGGTGGCCGCGAAGGTGAACCAGTCTACCTCAGGGCTGTAAGGGGTGAGCAGCCGTTTCGCCGCCTCGTTGAGGGTCATGAGCGAGACCCCCAGCATCAGCAAGGTGAGCACCACGTTCACGGCC
>CAZEMD010000103.1:0-7114 GCA_964513225.1 uncultured Candidatus Bathyarchaeia archaeon
AGGCGGTCGCCGTGGTCAAAAGCCTCGCCGAGGGGCTGCCTCCGTGGGCCCGCGTACATTATCCTGCCGTCGGCGATCTCCACCTGGCCGTGGGATATGAGCTCCGAGGGCGTCACAACGGTGCCCCTCAAGGTGTACCCCGTCACGCAGTGGCCTCCCCGTATAGCAATATGGATTCGCACTCGTCCCTGAAACGTGTGAGGCCCTGCTCCCAAGAGGCGACGATTCCATCCACCTCGACGCCCTCCGCGAGGCTGCGCCTGAGACGGTCGGAGCCGGCGAGGAGGTCGAAGTGCCGCCTCTCCTCGTAGGTGGGCTCGTTGAAGGCGAAGCCGTCCGGTTGGAGGTCCATGAGGGTCCTCAACATGTGGAGGCCGGTCTCCACGGGCTTGAACGCGTCTCGGTCAGTGACGTGCACCTGGACGCCGCCGCACCTCTCGTCCTTGTACCGCCAGTAGGCGGGGGTGAAGTGGCAGGCCCTGAACCCGACGCCGGGTTGGCCGAGATCATTCAAGGAGGTCGCCCACCCTCTGCCGTCTATCCAGGGGGCGCCGAGGTACTCGAAGGGCTTGGTGGTGCCCCTGCCTTCGGAAGCGTTGACGCCCTCGAAGAAGCATGTCCCGGGGTAAACCGTCGCGGCGTCCAGCGTGGGCAAATTAGGGCTGGGCTGCACCCAAGGCAGCCCCGTCTCGTCGTACCACATGCCCCTGCCCCAGCCCGTCATCTCGACCACTGTGAGGTCGCACCCGACGCCCCGGTTGATGAAGAGGGCGAGCTCGCCTATGGTCAGGCCGTGGCGTATGGGGACCGGGTGCAGCCCGATGAACGACTCGTAACCCGGCTCCAGTATGTTCCCTTCCACCGCCAGCCCGTTCACCGGGTTGGGCCTGTCCAAGACGATCATGGAGACGCCGTTCTCCGCGGCCGCCTCCATGCAGTACGTGAGGGTGGACACGTACGTGTAGAACCTGGCCCCGCAGTCCAGGATGTCGAACACCATGGCGTCCACCCCGTCAAGCGCCTCCGGCGTGGGCTTCACGTGGTCGCCGTACAGGCTGTGCACGGGCACCCCGGTGTACCCGTCCACGTGAGACTCGACGCCCAAAGCGTCCTGCACGTCGCCCCTCACCCCGTGCTCGGGGCCGAACGCCGCCACCAGCCTGATCTCCGGGCAGTCGTGGAACGCGTCTAACGCCGGCTCCAGGCTACGCGTCACCCCCGTGTGGTTGGTGACCAAGGCCACCGACTGGGATCCAAGGTACCTCACAGGGTCCTTGAGCAACTGGTCGAGCCCAGATATGACTGTCAAGTCTGACCCCCGGCTGAAGTACTTCTATGAATGTCCTTCATGTCTCTACGCCTCTCCTCTCCAGCACATCCCGGAGCGAAACCCAACCAGCCAGGGACGCCCTCGCCTCGTCGGCCGTCATTTCGGTCAAAGCAAGGAGCGCCGCGACGCGGACGTCGCCGCCGGCGGCCTCCAGCAGGCCCCTAGCCTCGGCCTCCTCGACGCCCGTTATCTCCGTCAGCATAGCCACGGCTCGTTCCACGAGCTTACTGCTGGTGGCCTGGACTCCCACCATGTAGCCGTCGTGCACCAGCCCCAGCCGGACCATGGCGGCGGTGGACAGCATGTTGAGCACCATCTTCTGGGCCGTCCCGGCCTTCATCCGGGTCGAGCCGGCTACCACCTCGGGGCCCACCACCGCCTCGATGGCCACGTCCACCAGCCCCGAGAGAGGCGTGCCCACGTTGTTGGTCACCCCCACGGTGGGTGCCCCCACTCTCCCCGCGTGCCTCACGGCTCCCAGCACGTAGGGGGTGGAGCCGGACGCCGAGACGCCGACAACCAAGTCACCCTCATCCAGCCCCAGCCGAGCCAGCTCCACTCCGGCGGCCTCTCCATCGTCCTCCGCAGCCTCCACGGACCTGAAAACCGCGTCCCGACCCCCGGCCATGACTGCCTGAAACCTCTCCGGGGCCAGCCCGTAGGTCGGCGGTATCTCCGCGGCCTCCAGTACGCAGAGGCGGCCGCTGGTGCCGGCCCCCACCAGAAACACGCGGCCCCCTCCCCTGAGCGTAGAGGCCACCAGCTCGACGGCTCTCACCGCCTCCGGCAGCTGCCCCGCCACCGCCTCAGCAACGCCGCCGTCCTCACAGTTGATTATCCTGAGCACCTCGGCCGTCGTCTTGGCGTCGATGCCCCGCGAGCGGGGGTTCACCCCCTCAGTCACCCTACTCATCTGCCTCACCTAGCTTACCGTAACTCTTCTCCACCTTCTGGAGCAGCGCCTCGTCCACCTTCACCCCCACGGCCTTCAGGGCTAGGAGGCCGGAGCCCAGCAGCGGCGGCATCCGCGGCTCTATGAGCGCACACTCGGGCGCCTCCCGCCTCACCGTCTCCTCAAAGGCCATTATGTACCCGCTGGGCTGCTTGAAGACTCCGCCGTTCAGCGACACGGGGAACCCGCCCTCAAGCCCCAAGCGCCTGATGACGGCGTTCGCCACGAGCCCCAGCTCCGCGCCCGCCTCCGCCATCAACAGCGCCGCCTCCTCGTCGCCAGCGGCCTCCGCCTCCCTGACCATGGGCACGAGGTACGCGATGTCCCTGGGCTCCCGGCCCTGCTCGTAGACCCAGTCTACGATGCCCTCGATGCCGTCGAGGCCCAGGTGGCTGACTATCTTCTCCTTTAGAAGGGTCTCCGGCGCCCTGCCGTCGTGGGCCCTGAGCGCCGCCATTATGGCTTTCAGTCCGATGGTGTAGCCGCTGCCCTCGTCCCCCAGCCTCCAGCCCCAGCCGCCGGCGCGCGCCGTCTCCCCCAGAGGGTTCTCCCCGTAGGCTATGGAGCCGGTGCCGGCTATCACGACCACGCCGGGCCTGCACCCCGTGCCGCCGGCGAGGGCCGACGCCGCGTCCGAGACAATCGCGGTGTCCCCAAAAGAGTCTCGCATCCCGTCCAGCAGCTCCTGCCTCAACATTGACCTGTCCGTGCCTGCTACGCCAAGCCTGCTGGCCAGGAACTCGTGGACGCCGCACCGGGCAGACGCCTCGTCCACCGCCTCAAGGATGTTTGATAGGGCCTTCTCCGCCCCCACGGTGATGGGGTTGGAGGGCCCAGCCCTGCCGGTGGCTAGCGCCTCGCCCCCCGTGGTCATGATCACGCACCGCGTCGCCGAGCCGCCGCCGTCTACCCCTAGAACGTGTCCCCCGGGCACGGTTTTCACCGATCCTTTGGCGTCCCGACGGCTTAAAACGTCTGTTGTATGGGGCTTCCGCCGCGGCGCACCTCGGCGCCGTCCCCCTGCGCCCACCGGGACACGAGGCCCAGGTTCTCGGCGTACCGCCTGTCCAGCAGCCAGTAGCGGCACCAGTCGTCGCTGCCCCTGATGCCTCGGCCCAGGCTCTGGTTGGCGGCCCTGAACGCGTCCATGGTGTACCACCTGTTCCCGAGGCCCCGCCTCAACCGGTTGTAGTACCTTATCTGGGCCTTGAGAAGGGGGTCGCCGTAGTTGGCGTAGGGGACGCCCACCAGCACGATGCCCCTGGCCTGGTCGCCGGGGAAGTTGCTTCCCTCGCTGTTCCTGCCCCTGAACACGCAGCAGAGGACGGCGCCGCCGACGCCCACCGCCATCCTCTTGTACCGCGTCACCACGTCCCTGTTACGCTTGGCGTCCGTGCCCTCCCTGTAGAGCTGCTTGCCGCCCAGGTAGAGCCTGCCGCCCTGACCCTTCACGTACCCCTTAGACTCCCAGACGTCTAGGCAGGTGTTCATGAAGCCCCGTTGGGTGAAGAAGAGTAGGACGCCCTGATCCACGGCCTCCACCGCCTTGGACACAGCCTCGCCCATGCGGGTGATCATCTCGTCTGTGCGTTCACGGTAGGTGGTGGTCACCCCGGTTTCCACGATCATCCTGATCCTTTTGCTCTTCTGTATGCTGGGGTACGACCTCTGGACGGCGTCGCCGAGGCCGAGTATCTCGCTGAACGTGTCCAGGGGGCTGAGGGTGCCGCTCATGACTATGGCGCCGCTGGCCTCCTCCACCACGGGCACAACGGCTAGGCTCGGGTCCAGGCACCTATACTCTATCACCGGCGCCCCGTAGTAGCTCCGGGTGTAGACGCCTACGTACTTGTCCTTGACGCTTGTCTGGAGGAGCTCGAAGAACCCGAGGAGCCCGTTGAGGTAGGAGACAGGCGGGTTCCCGCCCTGCATCTTCTTCGTCTTAACCGCATCAACGAAGACAGAGTGGCCGTCGATGAACGCCTCTATCTCCACCCCGAGGGCCAGCTCCAGGTCCCGTTGAAGCGTCTCCGGCGACACGAGACGAGGCTTACCCTGGTCGCTTCTGAGGAGGTGCTCGCCGAGGCGCTCGATGAACCGCGGCGACTCCCCGATGAGCTTCATCTCCTCCGCGGCTGCGCTCAACCCCCGCTCCGTCATTGTATCGCTGAGTATCTCCTGGCCGACCTTGTCTATGTTGTGGCCCTCGTCGAGGACCAGCACACGGCCCTCCAGGTCGAGCCCTGTGGTGAGCCTGATCATGGGGTTGAATATGTACGGGTAGGGCGCCACCACCACCCTGGACTCCCTCATCATCCGCCGGGCGAGGTAGTACGGGCAGATATCCCGGCGGCGCCCCTCCCTCACCAGCGCCTCCCGCGACAAGATACAGGGCAGGCCCCTGGGCGGCCTGTCGAGGTCGCTGGCGTAGGGGCACTCGTCGTTCTTACGAAGCGTGTTGCAGAGCTCCTGGGCCTCGTTCCTGGGCAGGTCCCTGCACTCCGGATTCACGCAGAGGTGGCCCCTGCTGGCCAGGTTCACCGCCGTGTGGCTATCCCCCGACTTCTCGTTGATCTTACCGAGCTCCAGGAGGACCTGCCGCACCTGCTCGTGGGTCCGGGTGCCGTATACAACCCTCTTGCCCATGGCGAGGAGGCAGCTGAGGACGCTCACCGTCTTCCCGAACCCGTTGCACGCCTCGGCCACGAGGACGCCGCCCCTGCCGGCGGTCTCCTGGATGTCCCTGATGAACTCGACCTGCGGCGGGTAAGGCTCGTAGGGGAACAGCCTCCTCCACCCCTCGCCGCCGCGGCTCCCGCCCTTACCCCCCTTCACCCTTAGATGGCTGCCGCAGGCCCTGCAGAACCTGTCCTCCTCGTACTCCTCCACGGTGTGCTCTCTGCCGCAGCGTGGGCACGTGATGGAGGGCATAGCAGTACACATACGCGGGTTCCCGATTTAAACGAAGTGATGAAGAGCGCCGGCCCCGGGGTGACGGCGTCACCCCGTCAGCAGGTTGCGGAGGGTCTCCCCGAGCCTGCGCAGCGAGTCCTTGACGCCGTGCACGGATGCCTCCCTCCACCTGATGGCCGTGATGCCGTTGGGCTCTATCGCGAGCACCGTGAACAGCAGCACTATGGGTATCATCTCCTCGTACATGCCCACCCAGGTGCCGAGGGTCGTCATCAGCGTGTACGTGAGGGTCTTCTTCGCCAGAGCCACTATGACACCGCCTATAATGGCGCCGTTGATGCTGGCGAGCCCGCCTAGGACGCTGCCGGCCATGACGTTCACCAGGAGGATGTCGCTGTAGTTGATGCTGGTGCCCGTCATGAGGGGGATTATGGCGCCGGCGAGGCCCGCCAGGGCCCCCGAGAGGAACCAGGACGCGACGTGGACGTGCTGGATGTTCACGCCGAGGCTGGCGGCGAGGAACTCGTCCTCGGCGGTGGCCCTCATGGCTATGCCGAACTTGTTGACGTAGAGGAAGACGCTCAGCGCGGCGACGAGAAGAAGGACCGTGACGGGCGCCACGACGCCGATGCCCGAGACGCCGTTGACCCTGAAGTCGTAGCTCCTGAGCATGAACCCGGAGGACTGCACCCTCCTGCTCACCAGGAGCCAGAAGCTGAAGATGGCCAGCGACACGGAGATGAGGTGGGACATTATGTAGAACGTGAACGTCAACGTGATCTCCCTCATGCCCTGCGCCTTTATGGGGCGGACGATGCCCACGTAGAGTAATACGGCCAGCAGGCCGCATACGAGCACCGCGACGGGCCACGTCAGGTAGGGGTTGAACCCGTGGAACCTGACGAGGTAGAACGCCACCACCGTGCCTATGCTGGCGTAGCTGGTGTGAGCGAAGTTGGGGAACTTCTCCATCATGTACGTGAACGTGAACCCTATGCACAGAATGACGAGTAGGCTGACGTTTATGACGATGTTAAAAACCAGGGCCCAACTCATCAAACCAAACCTCGGACGGCAGTATAAAAGATGAACCCGGCGCTCCCTCTTAAATAGCCACGCGGACACTTTCCCGTGTGGTAGCAGGTTTGGCTAAGGAAGTGTTGATCAGGAACGGCAGGGTGGTGGACGGCACCGGCAGCCCCTGGTTCATGGGGGACGTGGCCATAAGCGGGGCAAAGATCACGAGGGTCGGGAGGCTGGACCCGGGAGACTATGACGAGGTCATAGACGCCGGCGGCCTGGTCGTGTCGCCCGGCATCATAGACGTCCACTCCCACAGCGATTTCTCGCTGCTTGTGAACCCCGAGGCGGACAGCTTCATCCGCCAGGGCGTCACAACCGTCTTCAACGGCAACTGCGGCAACTCCGCCGCCCCCCTGAACGAGGAATCGAAGAGACACATGGAGGAGGCTAGGGACATCACCGTGGAATGGCTGTCCACGGCCGAGTACCTCTCGGTGATGGAAAGCCGGGGCGTCGCCATCAACGCAGCGACCTTCACCGGGCTAAGCAACCTCCTGGTCTCGGCTATGGGCATGGACGCCTACGACAGGCCGCCCACCAAGGAAGACATCGAGGCGATGAAGGCCATGCAGAGGCAGGCCATGGAGGAGGGCTCCTACGGCCTCTCCTCGGGCCTGGAGTACGACCCCCAGACCATGACGGACACCGACGCCCTCGTCAAGCTCTGCCGCGTCGTCGCCGAGTACGGCGGCATCTACGCGACCCACATCAGGAGCAGGGACGTCAAGGTGGTGGAGGCGGCCAAGGAGGCGGCTGAGATAGGGGAGAGGTCGGGGGTACGCGTGGAGGGCGTCCACTGGGGCGCCAGGTTCCCCTCAGACGGAAAAACCAAGCAC
>CAZEMD010000104.1:0-7051 GCA_964513225.1 uncultured Candidatus Bathyarchaeia archaeon
TTTTATCTACCCTTTTTTTGAAGTGGAGCATCCGCTGGGCGACAGTAAAGTGGGCCAGCGCCGCTAGAGCCGTTACGCCGTAGTCCAACGCCTGTAGCCACCAGTACGATACGAGGCTGCACCCTGCGAGAAAGATCATCCGTTCGGCTCGCTCGAAGACGCCCACGCCAGCCATCTCTATGCCCTCAGCCTCGGCTCTGCTACGCGTGTAGCTCACCATGAGGCTCCCCGTCAGTGCGAGGAGGCCCGCGGGTACGCTGCACAGCCCTCCGGCGGTGACGCCAATGAGCACCAGGGCGTCGCTGTACCTGTCGGCCACCGAGTCGAGGAATCCGCCGAGCCTCGAGGTTTTGCCTATGCCTCGGGCGAGCACCCCGTCTATAGCGTCCAGGAGCCCGGAGAGGAGGATGGTCAAGGCGCCGTAGACGAGGCGCACCCTGTCTCCTCCCCATTCAGCGTATAGCCAAGCCGAGACCAGGGCGACGGCGAGCCCCAGCGCCGTGACTTGGTTCGGCGTCACGCCCAGCCGTGTAAGTGGTTTGACTGCGGCCGCCACTGCCTTCTCGAACTGTTTCTTGAGGTTGCTGGACACCAAGTCGAGTGTGAAATACAGCCGTGCCCGGTTTAAGTTTATCCGAGCTGCTCCATGATGCCCCTCGCGGCAACGATGCCCGTGGCGGCCGCGCCGACGATGCCTCTGCTCACGCCGGCGCCGTCCCCCGCGACGTAGAGGTTGGGTATGCTGGTCCTCAGCCTCCCGTCTGTCTGGATGCGCATGGCGTAGAACTTTATCTCCGGCGCATACAGGAGGGTGCTGTCCGCGGCTATGCCGGGCATCACCCCGTCCAGCATCTCCAGGCTCTCCATGAAGTCCATGGTCAATCTGCGGGGGTACGCCATGGCGATGTCCCCCGGCGTCACGTCTCCCAAGGTGGGCTCCACGTGGCTCCTGCTGAGCCTGTCCCACGTGCTCCTTTTGTGACTGCGGAGGTCGCCCAGCCTCTGTATTATGGGTTTGTGGCCGCCCAGCGTGTTGGCGAGCTGGGCGATGCGGCGGCCGTACTCGGTTGTGTTCTCCAGGGGCTCGGTGAGGCTCACCCGGGTGAGGAGGGCGAAGTTGGTGTTGCCGCTCCTGGTGTCCCTCATGCTGTGGCCGTTGGCGCCGAAGAGGCTGTCGCCGTAGGGCTCGCGGACCACGTAGCCGGCTGGGCAGACGCAGAAGGTGCGGACGAAGTCGTCGTAGCTGGGCGTGTACATGTGGAACTTGGGGTCCCAGCACCCGTAGCCGTTGATCACCTCGTCCATGACCTCGTTGGGCACCTCCACCCGGACGCCCACGTCTATGGGGTTGTAACTCGTGTCCACCCCGAGACCGCTGAGCTGATCTATGAGCCACCCCGAGCCGATGCGGCCGGCGGCGAGGAGCACAGCGTCTGCCTCGAAAGACTCGTCGCCGCCTGAAACCGCTACGGCGCGACTGCCTTCCACGACCACCTCGGCGGCGACGGTCTTAAGCCTAATATCTGTTCCCTGCTCCTCCAGACGACTTCGTAGCTTTGACATGATCTCTGGCAGGTAGTCCGAGCCTATGTGGTTCTGCTCGATCTTGATGAACTTGATCCCCGCCTGGGAGGCTTGGGTCTCCAGCGCCCTGAGTCCCTCCTCGTCGCTTTGAGCCATCTCGACACCCAGCCCCGTGAAGACATCCCTTATGTCTTGAACGAGAGCCCACGCCTCTCCCTCCGACATGAACTCGGTGAGGTCTCCCCCGATCTTGGGGTGGAAGTTGAGTTTACCGTCGCTGTGGAGCCCAGACCCCCCAACATAGCTGTTTTTTTCGAGAACGGTTACGCTGTGATTCCTGCTTAACTCGTGCGCCGCGAAGAGCCCCGCGGGCCCGGCGCCTACGATTACGACCCTCACGTAATCCCCTCATGAAACGGTAGGATATGCATAAAAACAGTTTGAAAGCTTGCACTGTGCCATAGAGGCGTCGGCCATGATCGTTCTAATCTATTATAGAAACTGCGTCGCCGTTCTTGATCTTAGCCTCAAGTAGTCTATCGTGTCTAGTACGCCGATGACTATGACTGGGGCTATGACGACGAAGAAGACGAGGACAGCGACATCTAACAGGACGCGGAAAGCCACGAGCACCGAAACGAGGGCCACGAGTAAGACCGCGTAGAACCTGAACTTGGTCCTAATCTCGTTTTCCACCATCTCCCTGGGGTAGAGACTTAGAACCTGTTCCCCCGTGGGCGGGGAGTCAAGCTCCCACAGCAGGCCCTCGATGCGGCTGCCCCAGTAGAGGTACCCCTTTTCCTTGAACCGCGGCTCCAGCTGGGTCACCGTTACATGGAGCACGGTGTCGCTGCCGAACTCCGTCATCCTGACGGCAAACTCTTTGGGGAAGTCATCCCTGAGCCCGACCCGGGTGACGGGGTTACTCGCCTTATACACCGCTTCAATGTAGTTTGGAGGCGTGGATTGTTGGAAGCTACACCCGTTCATCACGAGCCATGACCCAACGGTTCCATAGACCTGTTCCGGCGTCCTGTCCCTTATGATGGCTTTCTGGCTGTAGGGCCGGGCGGTGAACATCGTTTACATAACATTGGCTGTCAAGATTAATCTACCTGCCGCGTTTTCCTTCGGCAGTAGCTCAATGGAAAGGCTTGAATCATGTTTCACATCCCGAAAGTATGTACGACCATGAACTGCCAGATTTGTGGCGAGCTGGAAGAATTCATCGTGGAGTGCAAGGTCTGCGGTAAGAGCTTCTGTGAGTACTGCGGAGACCAGGAACAGAGACTCTGTGTCAACTGCCTCAAGGAAACACGTACAAAATAAGCTATACGCGTCTTTTTTCTCTGATATTTTTGCTTCACCGATGTTAAAGTTACATGAATGTGTTAAAAGAAACCCTAAATATGACCGAATATGCTCTATGCGTGTAAGCTCCAGGTGTTGATCTCATTGAAGAAATCCTACAACGTGGATGACCCCCTTGGGGACGGTAACGTCGAGGTCCTGGAGGTAAGCGACCTCTTCGACGGGCACCCCTCTCCCAGGCGAGGCAAGATACGCGACGTATACGACATGGGCGACCACATGCTCATAGTGACCACCGACAGGATATCGGCCTACGACGTAGTGTACCCCACGCTCATCCCGCACAAGGGCGAAAGCCTCCACGCCCTCAGCGAGTTCTGGTTCCAGGAGACCCGGGGCGTCTTCCCCAACCACTTCATGGAGACCATGGACGGCAGGACGATGAAGGTCGTCAAGGCTCGGCGCGTGGACGTGGAGTGGGTGTGCCGAGCCTACCTCTACGGCTCCGCGTGGAGGGCGTACCGTGACGGCGCCAGGGTCATCAGCGGCGTGGAGCTGCCTGACGGCCTGGTGATGGCGGAGGAGCTCCCCGAGGTGATCCTCACCCCCACAACCAAGGAGGAGTCCGGCCATGACAAGGAGATCAGTAAAAAGGAAGCCATAGACGCCGGCTTCGTAACGAGGGACGAGTGGGACCGGCTGGAGGAGGCCACGTTCACGCTCTTCGACAAGTACCGGAGCGTCGCCAAGAGCAGGGGCCTCATCATACCCGACTTCAAGCTGGAGTTCGGAAGACTGGACGACGGCCTCATCCAGATAGACGAGCCCCCGACCCACGACAGCGCCCGGTACTGGGCCGAGAGGTTCTACGAGCCAGGGAGGCCCCAGGAGGCCACGTGCCTAGACAAAGAGTTCCTCCGCAGCTACCTCCGCCGCGTCGGCTACATGGGCGACGGCGAGCCCCCCGTCATACCAGACCCCGTGGTCAGGGAGGTCTCCAAGCGGTGCATCGCGTCCTACGAGGTGATAAGCGGCAAGGCCAGCCTCGGCGACTTCGACCTCATGACCGTTGACCAGGTCATGGAGGAGTTCGGGTGAGGACCCGAGAGAAGTGCGGCGTGTTCGGCGTCTACGCCAAAGATCGGGAAGCCTTCCCATATCTCTACTGGGGCATGCTCGCCCAGAACCACAGGGGTCACCAGAGCCACGGGTTCGCCACTTACGATGGACACCTAGACTACTACACCGGGCTCGGGCTGATACCGCCCTTCAAGGAGCCCGGCGTGGAGAGCCGCGTGAGGGTGCTCAAGGGCGGCGTGGGCATAGGCAACGTCAGGTACACGACCAGCGGGAGCAGCGACGCGGAGTCTTTATGCAGGGACGCCATGCCCATAATGGCCCGCGGAGACGAGCGCAGCCTCGTCCTCAGCTTCAACGGCAACATTGTGAACGTCCGCAGGCTCCAGGAAATGGTCGGGCTGGACGGCTCCACCTCCGACACCCACGCTTTAGCCTCACTGCTCGTCGAGGAGTACGAGCGCACGGGAAGCCTGCCCGACGCAGCCAGGAGGTGCATGGAGACCCTGGACGGCGCCTACAGCCTCACCGGCATACTCGACGACGGCACCCTGTTCGCGTTGAAGGACCCGCTGGGCATGAAGCCCCTCTGCTACGGGTTCAGCGACGGAGTCTACGCGTTCAGCTCCGAGAGCACCGGCCTCGCCATAAACGGCCTTGAGTGGCAGCGCGAGGTCAGGCCCGGGGAGCTCATGACCATCCGGGACGGGGTGCTCAGCCAGCATCAGGTGGTCCCCAGCCGGAGGCAGGCGTTCTGCGCCTTCGAGTACGCGTACTTCAGCCGCCCCGACACCCGGTACAACGGCAGATACGTCTACCAGTGCCGCAGGGGCTTCGGTGCAGCCCTCGCCAGAATATACCGAGATGCGGTAGAGCGGTGCGAGATCGTCGTATGCCTCCCCGAGAGCGCCAACGACGCCGCCTACGGGTTCCACGTGGAGTCCGGGCTGCCCTGGGAGATGGCGCTACGGCGGCACAGGTACGTTAGCCAGCGCGCCTTCATCACGGACGGCGTGGACCGGCAGACAGTCATCTACAGGAAGCTCAACATACTGGCGCCGGTGATCGTTGGGAAGCGCGTCGCCGTGGTGGACGACAGCATCGTCCGCGGCGACACCATGAGGGGCAACGTCAGGAGGCTCCGGGAGGCAGGTGCCAGGGAGGTGCACGTATTCGTAACGTACCCCCGCATCATAGGCCCCTGCTTCTACGGCATAGACATGAGTAGTTACGGCGAGCTCATAGGCGCCCGCCTAGAACCCGATGAGATCGCCCGCGAGATAGGCGCCGACAGCGTGAACTACCTTCCCATGGACGAGTACATCAAGGAGACCGGGATGCGGCCAGACCAGCTCTGCCTAGGCTGCATAACCGACAGGTACCCCACCGAGATGGCTAAAACACTTTCAGAGGCCATGAAGGAGAGGCTGAGCCAGGGAGCCGTGGAGGAAGGCAGAATATACGAGACCCTCTGAAACCTTCTCCCATGTAACTAAGAAAAATCGACCCGCCAAACAGCCCATAAACACCCTCACCCAGGGGGGAGGGGGGGTAAACGAGAAAAGGCGAACCGAAACCCCGTTCATCGAAAGGAGTCCCAGAAACGCTCCTTTAAGATCAAATCATATACAAAAGTGTAATCCACCGAACCCAAAAACACGCCCTAAAACGTTAATTCCATGTAACCATGAAAAGCCTCCGGGGCCAACCATGACTCCGAACAACCTATATACCGAAGCCGCGGACAACCAAACCATGACCAAGGTCTCCATCATAATAGGCAGCAAAAGCGACACAGAGCTGGCCGGGAAAGCCGTGAAGATGCTCGACGAGTTAGACGTTCCGCACACGCTCAACGTGATCTCCGCCCACAGGAACCCGGAGAAACTCGCCTCACACGTCAAGAACAGCGACGCAGACATCTACATCTGCATAGCGGGCCTCGCCGCGGCCCTCCCGGGAGCCGTCGCGGCGCAGACCGTCAAGCCCGTCATCGGGGTGCCCAGGGACGTCAAGCTCGGTGGCCTCGACAGCCTCCTCAGCATGGTCCAGATGCCCACCGGGGTGCCCGTCGCCACCGTGGCCATAGACGGCGCCAGTAACGCCGCCCTGCTGGCCGTGGAGATTCTCGCCCTGAGCGATGAGGCGCTTATGAATAGGCTAAGAGAGTACCGCGTGAAACGGGCTAAGAGCTAAGATCGGTTCTCCCCAGATGGGAGCCACAGCTGCGGCAGGTCTCCTCGTACCATGAATAGGGTACCCCACAGACGCCGCACCGCCACCTCTCGTCCTGGGCCTCTAGCCACGCGTCGGGGTCCTTCTCCATCTCCTCCATGGCTCTCCTGATGTCCTCGCCCCGCTCGGCGCAGAACTCGGCCAGACTCTCATAGTAGTTGCAGGACCTTTCCTTGAACTCGCCGCACTGGTAGCAGAACTCCAGACCCCTGCTCTCTAGGCAGTGCCTGACACGGCACTTGGCGCAGTTCACCCATAACGCGTCCTCGGGGCCCGTGCAGCCCATGCAGACGACTTCGTCGATCGCCACGCCCTGCTGCTTTGCTGTCTCCTCGAGGAACTCGCCGTCGTCCCTCTCGGCCCTGTAGACGTAGCAGGCGCCGCAGTATATGCCGCAGCGGCTCAGCAAGCCTCTGTCAGCCACATCCATAGGGTGGCGTCTGAGTTGAAAACGGTTTGTAGAATAAAATTGGGGATAGGGTCAGTAGCTCTTGGGCTCGGGGTCCCGGAGGATGCCGCCGCAGGTGCACTTTATGCTGCCGCTGTTGCGAGGCCTCACAAGGGTGGGCACCTCGACCTCCACCACCTCGACGTCGATGCTCTCGAACCACCTGGTGGCCTTCGGGTTGCCCGTGGGCACCAGGATCTTCCGCGGCTCCAGCACTACCCCAGTGGTGGGGCCCCGCTTCACCACGGGCATCCGGGGGTCGCCGGTGTGCACCTTGACGCTCACCTCGTCGGGCGGGTTTATGAACTCCCAACTCATCTCCGACTCCATCCACTCCCGGAGGTAGGGGTCGACCGTCCGGGGGTCTTGGACGCTCGTGTGCCTGTCGATGAGGCTGTAGTTGCTGGTGCAGAGGCTCGTGCCGTAGCCAGGGCAGACGCGTACATCTACCTCCGG
>CAZEMD010000105.1:0-7025 GCA_964513225.1 uncultured Candidatus Bathyarchaeia archaeon
TTCGACCTCAGCGTCGACTACATCGCCCTCAACACGACCTACTACGACGAGTACACCGCCCAGACCGAGTTCGTGTTCACCGACGTTACAGACAACCAGTCCCCCAACCTCAACTTCACCGTCGTCAACCACAACAGCATAGACGGCGCCACGGTGACCCTGCAAGTCTGGAACTACACGTCCTCCAGCTTCCCCTCCAGCGGAATGGGATACCTCAGCTACGTCTCCACGGGAGCCAACAACACGCGGTGGGTAAACGTCACCAACAACGCCCAGAGCTGCCTCAGCGGCAGCTACGTCAGGATAAGGATCACCTCAGTATACTCTACGACTGATTTCTACCAGCAGCTCACCAACTTTGTGAGGCTCCTGCAGGAGGAGTCCATACTCGTCAACGACTACGCCCTAAGGATCACCAACAACGGGACAGACCTCTACACCGTTCGACTCGTCAGAGTCTCGGACAGCAACATAGACAGGATCATAAACTGCACCATCTACTTCAGAACCGGCGAGACCCAGCTACAGGTCATAGACGGCGCCTTCACCCTGACCACGGGGACGTGGGCCAACCTGCCAGCCACCAGCAGCCTAGACATACTCATCGACACATCAACCATACACCTGCGGTACGCCAGCGTCATCGAGACAGAACTCGAGGTGCTGAGAAGCGGCACCTCCACGTACACCAAGTATCCCATCCAGTTCACCATAACCTAACAGGCTCAGGCGGGGAAGGAAAAAAAGTAAAGGAGGTTCAAGCCAACACACTACGGATTGGCGTTACAGTCTCTTTCCTTCGTCATTACAAACCAAAACATCCTAAAAAAAATTCATGTATGGAGCCGCGCTACACACAGACTCCAAGAATTTATAGGCTCTCCCTGTACGGGTGCCTGGCCCGCCTCACGTTCTCCTTGAGCTCCTCGACGGTGGGACGCCCCTCCATTGCCTTCCGTATGGCGTGCCTCATCGCCTTCAGGTTGTTGATGTACACACGCTTGCGGCGGCTCGCCGACGGGTGGACGAAGACGTTGGCCACCATCACCAGCTCATCGGTCTCAGGCAGTATCCCGTCCTCCACGCTCTGGACGACCGCCCTGGCGACGGCCTCCTGGGCCGGGCCGTACACGAGGCTCGCGTCCCTCATACCCTTAACCGGCACCGTGGGCACCATTATCGTGGGCGGCTTCACCGCCAGGTTAGGCTCCAAGATGACCTGCAGGGCCTCACGGTCCTTCGACGGCCGCGCCAAGGCATCCGCGTACGCCCTCCCCACCGGGCCGTCCACGGTCCCAACGAGGAGGTCGACGTGGGCAACCTCGTTGCTGCCTGGGTCTACGAGAGCCTCGCCTGTGCGGAGGCCGAACTGCTCTATCACCTCGGGTGTGACGTCCACCCTGTAGAAGCGCTCCGTGACGGGTTTCTCCGGCAGCTCGAACCTGACGGGCTTCCTCTCTACTAGCCCCAGCTTCTCCAGCTCCACCCTGAACTCCTCCCTGAGCTCCCAGCTCACCACGTCACCGAGCACTATGGGCCTCCTGGTCATGCCCACGTCGTGGCCCATGTAGTTGAGGCAGACCTTGGGGCCCAGGGCGCCCGTGGCGACGATGTGACGGGTGAACTTCTGGAGCCGGCGCTGGACCATGCGCGCCTCTTCGAGCTTACCAGCCTTCATCTTCCGGTAGACGTCGAGCCAGTAAGGCGTCACGACGTTTGCTGAAGCCAGTATCATACCCTTGCATCCAGCCGAGAGGGCGGGTAGGACCACCTCGTCCCACCCGACCACCACGTCTATCTTGTCGCCGACCTTCTCCAGCACCGTCATGAGGTACTTGAGGTCGCCGCTGCTGTCCTTCATGCCCCGGACGGTGCTGCACTCGTCCACCAGGTCCTCGACCACCTGCCACGGGATGTACTGGTTGGTGGCCACGGGGATGTTGTAAACCACCAGCGGGATATCCACCGCCCCGGCTATATTCACATAGTGGTCGAATATCCCTTTCCCGCCCTTGGGCTTCATGTAGTAGGGGTTAACGATGATGGCGGCGTCCGCCCCCACGTCCAGCGCGTGCCGGGTGGCGTCGATGACCAGCTTGGTCGCCGTGTCGCCGGTCCCGGCGATGACCGGCACCCTGCCGTTCACCTGATCCACACAGACCTCTATCACCCTGGCCCTCTCCGCCTGGGTCATGAGGCTGAACTCACCCGTGGTGCCGCACGGAACAATGCCCGTGATACCCTGCTCGATGAGCCAGTCGACGAGGCTCCTGAACGCGGGCTCGTTGAACTCCTCGTTCTTATCGAAGGGCGTGACAACCGCGGGGAGCACGCCCTCAAGCTTAAAACCAGACATCTCTAATCGAGTAAGTTTTTCATTACTATAAGACTACCGATATGCGGTAGCCGAATACTCATCCATCACGCAGCAGCAGATTGTGCGGTTAAAATGTGAAACCGTGTACCATAATCAAATTATATCGAATTTTATTCATGAGACCAGATAGATGAATAAAACCAGATCAGTAATCCTACTGATAATACTACTTCAAACAGTATCGATCCAGGTACCCCCAACCCTGGCCATCGAAGAGCCCGAGGGAACCCTCGTGGGGGGAAAGATACGGAGCAACACCGTATGGACCAAGGAGAACAGCCCCTACATACTCGAAGACAATGTCCAAGTCCCCCATGGAGTAAAACTCAAGATAGAAGAAGGCGTGGTCGTGGACTTCCATATATGGTCCATGACCATAGAAGGCTCCCTCAGAGCCAGTGGAACCCCCGAGGAAAGAATCCTATTCAACATATCTGATACCACCCTGACTGGATACAGCAAGGCAAGGATCCACTTCACGGACGAGAGCATCCCCTGGAAGGAGGGGAGCATAAAAGGCTGCCTCCTAGAATACGTAGACATCCGCCCCGCGAACTATACCGTGGAGTACGGTCTAATAAAGGGGGGGACGTTAAAACTCGATCACGTAGCAATATACGGTTCACGGTATCACATCAATGACTACTACACAGTAGAAACAGACGGTTTAGTAACTAATTGCCTATTTAATAACGTAATTCGAGCAGTGTATATGGAAGAAGGGGATATAAGAAATAATAAATTTATTAACATAAAAAAAGGCGAAGCTATTAAAATATTGAATGGGACGGCAAGAGATAACTATATAGATAATACACAAGTGGGGATAAAAGTAAAAAATGCATTAATATATAATAATACAATATTAAACACCAAAATACGCGGTGTATCCATAAATAATAACGAACTTCCATATGAAGGATGTAAATTAAGGCCAAGAGTAGTGGGGAACGTTATCAGGTCATGTAAACAAGATGCAATATTCATTTCTGGAGAAATTAGGCCACTAATAAGAAGAAACATCATAATCGATAACCAAAATGGCATATATTTTGGTGAATACGCGTTCCATAACGGAACAACACCAAGGATAGAATATAATGTTTTTTATAATAATGATAAAAACATATATATTGGTAGAGAAGACCCAAGGATCGAATTAAATCTAGAAAACAACTGGTGGGGGACAAACGATACAATATTGATTGAAGAGAAAATATATCATGAATACGATGAGCCTCACATCTGTTACACAGATTATGAGCCTTTCTTAACCACACTGCCCTTAGCCCTACCAGAAATAAAGTATGAATACATAGCGTCAGTGGATCCAGCAGAAATAGAGCTTAGACATAAAATCACAGTCTCGGGCAAAGTCATACCGCCTTTGGAGAAGTTCGATGTTCATCTTACATGCACAGGACCAGATCAAAGCGTTTTCAGCGAGTTATTAATGACCAATGAGGATGGTAGTTTCTCATACAAATTCAACCCCGACTCCCTCGGCATCTGGAACATCGTTTTGATCCCCAAAGAGAACCAGTTATTCATAGATCCAGAGCCCAAGAGCCTGGAGTTTACCGTGAAGAAGAGAAGCAGCAGTATAGACGACTGCGCCGTATCATCGAACATGATTCTAGAAAATGACGAGATCACGATCATCGGAGTGCTGAAGCCGCGCCTGTACAATGAGTGGATTATGGTAAGTGTGACCAACCCAAACGGGGTTACATACCACGATCAAGTCAGGACAGATGAAGAAGGCAGGTTTAAACAAGTCTTCACAGGAAAAGTCCCTGGCAACTATAGCGTCGATTTCTCGTGGCAGGGAAACGCCGAGGTTGAAGACGCCTCGGAGAATGTGGGCTTCAAGGTTCACGAGTCTAGTTTACTAAAAATATTAGTAAAAGACCTTAAAGGGTCTCCAGTTCAGGGTGCATCTATTAGGTCAATATTCCAGCCTAAAGGCCAAGGCAGCCTCTCCAGCAGAACTGATTCAAACGGGACGGTGGTCTTCTCGGAAATCCTGAGTGGCGATTATGATTTCATCGTGGAGAAAAAGAACTATGAATCGGATACTGTTTCATCTATCGTAGTTGAAGGTGAGACTTCCATGGTTGAATTGAGCCTGGAAACCTTTGGTTCGGCAGCGTCAGCCGGCATTCAAACAGGTGGTGAACCGGCCCATCATGAGGCTCCTTTGGTCTACGGATTCATACCCAGCGTTCTGATTTTCGTTATTCTAATCATTCTTTATTCTGTTCTCCACAATGGTAAAGGTGGATAAATAAAGCTGGGTTTCTTTTCATTTGTTTAAGCTATTAAAACGGTTACATTGGTGAACATTATATTAACCCGAGGCGCTTCCTTTTCAAGGCAAACGAGGCTTAGCATTGAAGAAGGTAGATATACCTCACCACTCCTGGTACGGGGACGAGCCCCTGACGCTCACCTTCCCGGACGAGTGGAGGGTGCACAGATGCAGGGTGGAGGCAGAGAAAGGGACGGCGATGACCGGCGACGAGATCAAGGCAGCAATCCACAGCCCCCTGGGCCAGAAACCGCTGGGCAGGCTCGCGGAGGAGGCCGAGGAGGCGGTCATCATCTTCGACGACATGACCAGGCCCACCAAGACTCACCAGTATGTACCGTACATACTTGAGACGCTCCACGAGGCGGGGGTGCCGAGGGATAACGTGCGTTTCATAATAGCGCCGGGGACCCACGGCACCTACGGCAGAATGGACTTCGTGAAGAAGCTTGGCGACGACGTGGTCAGCGAGTACCAAGTATACAACCACAACCCCTATGAGATGCTGGACTACCTGGGGGAGACGGGGTACGGCTGCCCGGTCTGGGTGAACAGCGAGGTCATGGCGTGCGACCTGAAGATAGGCGTGGGCACCGTGCTGTTCCACAGGCTCACGGGCCTCAGCGGCGGCGGTAAGATCATAAGCCCGGGCGTCGCGGGCGTGGAGACCATCAGGTATAACCACGGAAACGTGGGGGGCTTCGGACCGGGGCTGACGCCCCACGAGACCACTGGCTACCTCCGCAATGACGACAACGTCATGAGGCTTGACGCCGAGGAGGCCGCCAGGATGGCTGGGCTCGACTACAAGATAGACACGGTGCTCAACCTTGGCCGCGACCCTCTGGAGCTCTACGCCGGCGACTTCGTTGAGACCCAGAGGCGGGCGGCGGTGGGGACGAGAAAGTGGCACGCCACGGAGAGCCCCGAGGCCGACATAGTGGTGGTGGGGAGCTACATGAGGGAGAACGAGCCCTACCTCGGGCTCTGGCCGGCCTATAACAGCGTGAAGCCGGACGGCACCATAGTGATGGTGAACGACTGCCCCGACGGCGACATAAACCACTGGCTGTTCAACCGGCACGGAAAGAACACGGGTGCCAGCCTCTGGAACCCCATGCGTAGGGGCCTGGCGAGGGGCGGGAGGCTCATCGTCTACGGCGAGCATCCGTTGAAGAGCTTCGAGATGAGGTACGAGGAGGAGGTGTTCCAGTGGATAAGGAGCTGGTCCGAGGTCGTCGAGGAGCTCAAGAAACACCACGGCGGTGGTTCGAAGGTGGCGGTCATACCGGACGGCACCTCGTGCATACCCATGAAGGCGTTGGAGGGATGAAGATGAAGAAGGCGATACAGTTGGACGAAAGGGATAACGTGGCCACGGTGACGGACGACGTGTCCAAGGGAGAGCAGGTCGAGGTCCTCGGCCCGATGGGCGAGGTCATCCTGGACGCGAAGCCGGTCGAGGACATCGTGTTCGGGCACAAGCTGGCTCTAAGGAAGCTCGGTGTAGGAGAGGAGATCGTGAAGTACGGCGAGGTCATAGGGGTGGCCTCCAAGCCCATAATGGTGGGGGAGTGGGTGCACACCCACAACGCCGAGTCGGGCCGGCTGCCAACCAGCAGGCTGGAGGCGGAGAGATGAACGAGTTCTACGGCTACGAGCGGCCCGACGGAGGCGTCGGGGTTAGGAACCATCTGCTCGTCATAGCGCCTATAGACTGCAGCTACGAGCCGGCCAGGCAGGTCGCGTCCCGGGTGGAGGGCGCCGTCGCGGTCACCCAGTACCACGGCTGCAGGGCGGACGAGATGCTGGTTAACGCCCTCGTCGGCACCGGCAGGAACCCCAACGTGGCGGGGATACTGCTCTTCGGGCTGGGCTGCGAGGCGCTGACCAACGACATACTCATGGAGGGCCTAGAGGACACGGGTAAGCCCATCGAGAGCATAGTCATCCAGGAGGACGGAGGCACCATAAGGGCCATGGAGAAGGGGGTGCGGGCGCTTCAGCGCATGGCGCAGGAGGTGGGGGAGCAGAAACGGGAGGCTTTCCCCCTGGGCGAGCTTACGTTGGCGGTGGAGTGCGGGGGCAGCGACGCCACCAGCGGGCTGGCCGCCAACCCGGCGGTGGGTGTGGCCACGGACAGGCTCATCGAGGAGGGGGGCACTGTGATCTTCAGCGAGCCCCAGGAGATGATAGGCACCCAGCACATATTGGCTAGGCGCGCAGTCACCGAGGCGGTGGCCGAGGACATCTACGAGATGATCGAGAGGCAGGAGAGGAGGCTCAGCGCCATGGGGGTGGACAGCAGGTACATGAGCAAGGGGAACATCGACGGCG
>CAZEMD010000106.1:0-6821 GCA_964513225.1 uncultured Candidatus Bathyarchaeia archaeon
ATCCTCTCGGCGGCTGCAGCCGACTACGGGCCAGTCGAAAGGAAGCTGGGGAAGACGCCTTCGGGCAGAGGAGAGTGGGTCATCGAGTTAAAGCCCCTTCCCAAGGTCGTGGAGAACGTGAAGAAGGTTGACCCCGGCATCTACCTCATAGGGTTTAAGGCCGAGTACGACGTCTCCGAGGAGGAGCTCATAGACAGGGCCTACGACAGGATGATGGGAGCCGGCATGGATCTGATAGTCGCCAACGACGTCTCAAGGGAAGGCGCGGGCTTCGGGACCGACACCAACGAGGTCTACATCGTGGACCCTGAGAGGCGGATCGAGCATTTGAAGGCGAGCAAGAATGAGATAGCCGCCAAGATATTTGACAGGGTAAGAGAAAAAACGGTGTCCGGCTGACTCCCTTTTTTCGTGTTCGAGACAATGCTAGGCTTCTCGTTAACGTGGTGGCGTCGTCTCTACGCGTCTTATGATGTGTTTTTAAGGCTGTTATTTGATGGATCTCTCTCAGATCATGAAAGTAACTTTATTAAACCATAATGAGTAGATGAACCCATGAAAGCAAGAAGAAGCTACCTAATCCTGTTACTCACGGCGCTAATCGCATTCCAGGTGATACTGCCGGCAGTGAACGCGTACGAAGTCCTCGAATACGAGACATGCTACGGCTACAGGCTCGACACACTCTACTATAAGGGCGGCGGAAACGCGTTCTTCACCCACAACGAGAACGTCGGTTTCTGGGCGAAGATCCAGAACCCGCCAACAGATCTAAGCATCAGAGTAATCTGGACTGATCCCGACGGAAAGCAATACGACTCCAACGCCGCGGAGGTCGACCAGCTAGAGGGTGACGACTGGGGAATAGTGTTCGACTCTATATACATCTACGGCTATTCCGCTGCGAATAAGAAAGGCGTATGGACCGTGGAGCTGAGTATCGACGGTGCGGTGGAAGCTGCGAAAGAGTTCCAGATACTGGACTACGACAGCATCGTGTCTGACTTCGCGATCTTGAGGGTCCAGATAAACACGATACAATTGGGGTATGACACGCTGCAGGCGCAGAACCAGCAGGTCATCCAGCAGTACGCGGATCTGCAGGCAGACTACAACGACTTGCTGGCAAACCCGCCAAACTCTGAGGAGATGGAGGATCTGCAGGACCAGTACGACGAGATGTACAGGGAGTACCTTCAGATGCAGGCCAGCATGGGCACCACGAAGATGATGATGTACGGCGCGGTCGTCGTAGCCATAGCAAGCGTGGCGGTCGCCGTCTACTTCGGAGCCATAAAACGCTCATAACCCTTTTTTCTCCTTTTTACGGGTAAAACTCTAATACCTCGACTCGTTCAGTTAGGCGGCGTCTTGTTTGGCGAATGTCATTGTGCTGTTTGATAGGTGGATGAAGCCTGACGCCGAGGAGATGTGGCGAAAGTCTTTGTCCGAGGAGATGGGCGGCGGCTTCGGTGGGCATAAAGTGTCTTTCGTCGAAAACGTTGAGGGAGACTTCGAGTGGAGCACCGAATCTAGGGATGGAGTGAAGGAGGCAAAAGGGGACTCCTCGAACATCAAGAAGCATATCCGAGACGCCGACGTTGTCGTCACGGGTTACGCGCCGCTCACCATGGCCATCATGGATGAGGCTCCCAGGCTCAGGGTGATCGGCGTCTCTAGAGGAGGACCCGTCAACGTCGACTTGGAAGCCGCCACCTCGAGGGGAGTCATTGTGTTAAGGGCTGTGGGCAGAAACGCTGTGAGCGTGGCGGACCAGACGCTCGGGATGATTCTCTCAGAGTCGAGAAACATCTCGAGACTCCATCACGCCCTAAGAACCGGACGCTACTTCAAGGACGTCGAGAAGCATGGACGCCAAAGATACATGTCTAGTTTCAGGTGGATGGAGCTCGAAGGTAAGAAACTTGGATTAATCGGGTACGGCCAGGTGGGAAATGGGGTGGCAGTTAGGGCCAAGGCGTTCGGAATGGATGTCAAGGTCTATGATCCATTCGTGGATGCGGGAGCATTGAGGAGGGACGGGTGCGTCAAGGCTAGTCTCGACGATCTCCTTGCTTCATCTGACTTCGTGTCGATCCATGCACGGCTCACCCCCGAGACGAGGCACATGATAGACGGTGAGGCGTTGAAGAAGATGAGGCCCACGGCTATCCTTGTCAACACGGCCCGGGGGGAGATTATAGACGAGGCGGCACTCATAACGGCTTTGAAGGAGGGCTGGATCGCGGGCGCTGCGCTCGACGTGTTCGAGGACGACCCCATAAAGAGCGGTAACCAGCTTTTATCACTTGACAACGTGACGGTTACCCCCCACTCGGCGGGGAGGTCGCCTGAGACGGAGATGAGGGGATACCGCCAGATAGCCCGCCAGGTAGCAACGTATCTAAGCGGGGAGGGGGTGAACCCCGTCCACGTGGCTAACAAGTCGGTGTTAGGATAATATCGGCGTCGCAAGAGGAAAAGAACGCTTTAAACAGCGACCAGACCCAGATATGAAGTGACTGAATTTGGATACGAAAGAGCTGAGACGGAGACTGGCCAATGTTGGGAGACAGCTTTTCGCCGACGGCCTCACATACGGCGCCTCGGGCAACATCAGCGCCAGAATGGAAGACGGGTCCAAGTGTCTGATAAAGCCGTCAGGGTACCGGTTCTGCGACCTGGAGCCGGAGCACTTCATAGTGGTGGACATCGACACCCGGGAGGTGATCGACGGCGACGCCAGGCCCAGCATAGAGACGCCCTTCCACACCAGGCTCTACCAGCAATGGCCCGAGGCGGGAGGCGTAGTGCATATACACCCCAAGTACTCAATTATACTGTCCATCGCTGGGAAAGAGATCGTCCCCATGGGCCTCGACCTGTACAAGGCTCCGGCCCTCGCCAAGGGCATATCGTTGTCTAGGTTCGCGCCCCCCGGCTCGGAGGAGCTCGCCGACAACCTAGTTGATGCGATGAGGGACCATGTGGCGTGTCTCATGCCCCACCACGGCGTAACGGCCATCGGTAGGACCATCGAGGAGGCAGCGTTGAACGCCAAGGTGGTGGAGGCTTTGGCGGAGCTCCAGTACAACGTGATGCTCGTAGCCGAGCCAGAGCCGTTGCCCGACTCCATGCTGGAGAAGCTAGTGGAAACAGCCCGGGAAAGAGGGTTACTCGTCTAAGGCGCTGTCCTTCTTAGATTTTGCGAGCCTGTGGACGAGGGTCTCCCCCTCCTCGAAGTCTTCTATCGGCGTGAGCTCTATCAGCCCTGCCTCCGCCGCCGACTTGAGGGCTTTCTCTCCGCGATCGGTCCTCACGATCACGGTGGACCAGCCGACGGGGCTCCCGACGTTGCCCACGGATACGTCGCTGAACTCGGAGGTGAAGTCGTCACAAGCGTGGCAGCAGGGGCGTATGAGGGCCTTGACCTTCTTGAGCCTAGCCCTGTGGGCTACCTCGTCGCCCTGGTGGGCGTAGAACCTTCCGCTCTTGATCTCAAACTTTGTTACCTTTCCGGGGTCCACGCCGTTGGACCTAAGGTAGTCCATTAGGTCCCCGTAGTTGAAGGTCTCCATGCAGAAGAGCCCGACCTTGAGCCCCACCGAGTCCGTGAACCTCTTGTTCCTAGACTTGCCTTTGGTGAGCCTGCTCAGTCCCCTCATCTGGCACGCCGTGCCCACCACGGCGATGTTACCAAGCTTCTCGTCTTTCACCGCCTTCTTGACGCCGACCAGCGTCGGGCTTGGCGTGTACTTGGTGCCCGCGTTCTCGACGACGGCCTCCACGTCCTTGGCTATGACAGGCTTGGGCACCCAGATCTTGTCCTCCTCCAGCCCGGCGACTATGACGGCGTCGCCCCCATCCATGAGGAACTGGTAAAGCAGCGATGTCACGACGCCCCCGTCCTGAGCCTTCACGTGGATGTCTTCTCTCGTCGTCCTCGCGGCGTAGACCGCCCTGTAGACGCCTGTGAGCCGTTCATTCTCTCTTCGGGTGCGGCCGTGGATGGCTTCATCCATCTCGTCTACGCTGAAATCCGTTCTTGGGCAGTTGGCGTAGCATAGACCGCACTCTATGCAGTCGCCGACGAGGCTGGGCAACCCCTCCTCCAGCTCAATGACGTTCACCGGGCAGACGGCGACGCACGTGCCGCACGAGACGCATAGGTTCTTCTCGACCACGTCCGTGACGAGGTCTGTGAATGTCTTCTTCGTTTGGGCCAATGGAATCAATAAGAGAACAGGGTAGACGTTTAACAAGTTTTCTGGGAAAAGGGCAGTATTTACTTAAATTATCGGCGGGCAAGTTTTCTCAAAAGTTTTTATATGAATACTATATTGATTGACAGGTCTTGAGGGTGTCGGTTACTTGAAGCTGGACGCTATTTTCAGGCCCAAGTCAGTTGCGATAATAGGCGCCTCCAACACCCCCGGGAAAGTCGGGTACGTCCTAGCGAACAACCTGCTCAAGAGCGGGTACGAGGGGAAGGTCTACCTGATCAACGTGCGGGGAGGCGAGATCCTCGGCCACCAGTCCTACAAGTCAGTACTGGACGCGCCCGGCGAGGTGGAGCTGGCGGTCATAGCGATACCCTCTCAGTACGTGATATCCACGGTCGAGCAGTGCGGTGAGAAGGGCGTAGAGGCGGTCATAGTCATATCCGCCGGCTTCAAGGAGACGAGCCACGAGGGAGCCGAGCTTGAGAAGAAGCTCGTGGAGACCGTGAAGAAGTACGGGATGAAGCTGCAGGGACCCAATTGCCTTGGAGCCATAAACACTCACGTGCCCTACGACCTCAGCTTCGCGTCAACCCTGCCCAAGAAGGGAAGCATAGGCTTCATCACCCAGAGCGGCGCATTGGGCACTGCGATCCTCGACTGGATCATAGCCGAAGAGATAGGGTTCGGCAGCATCATAAGCCTAGGTAACAAGGCTGACCTCGACGAGGTGGACTTCATGGAGGCCATGGTCGAGGACTCTGACATCAAGGTGATTCTGCTCTACCTGGAGAGCATCGAGAGGGGCCGAAGGTTCTTGGAGGTTGCGGAGAAGGTCGTCAAGAGGAAGCCTGTGCTCGTGGTGAAGGGCGGCACGAGCAGCGCCGGCGCCAAGGCGGCGGGCAGCCACACGGGCGCCCTCGTGGGGAGCTTCCTCGCCTACCAGAAGGCGTTCGACAAGGCGGGGGTCATACTCTCGGAGAGCATGGAGAATCTGTTCAACTACGCCGTGGCCTTCACCCAGCAGAGCCTCCCCGAGGACGAGGGCATAGCCATAGTCACAAACGCGGGGGGCCCCGGAATACTGTCCACCGACCTGGTGGAGAAGCTGGGCCTCAAGATGGCGTCTCTCTCGGAGGAGACGGTGGAGAGGCTTGAGGAGAGTCTCCCCGAGGCGGCTTCCACGGGTAACCCCATAGACATTCTGGGGGACGCCCTCCCCGACAGGTACGCGGTGGCCGTCGAGTGCGCGCTGCGGGACCCCAACGTCCACAGCCTGGTTGTTCTTCTGACGCCGCAGGCGATGACGGACGCCCTGACCACGGCCAAGCACGTAGCCGATCTATCCAAGAAGTACCCTGAAAAGCCAGTGATATCTGTTTTCATGGGAGGGGACTGGGTCGCAGACGCGTCCGAGCACCTTAAAGACAACGGCGTTCCCTGTTACAACTTTCCGGAGAAAGGCATCAAGACGCTGGATGCGCTTTACCAGTATGCGCGCCACCTGAAGCTCCCTGAGCTTAAGCCCCCAGTGTTCGAGGACATCGACAGGGACGCCGTGCAGAGGATTTACGACGGCGTGAGGGAGGACGGCAGAACCGTGCTCTTCCCCCACGAGGCCGTGGCGGTGGTGGAGGCGTACGGCGTGAACGCGCCGCCTAGCAAGCTGGCGACGAGCGCCGAGGAGGCGGTGGACTTCGCCGAGGAGATAGGGTACCCGGTGGTGATGAAGATCGTCTCCCCGGACATCATGCACAAGACGGACATCGGCGGCGTCGAGCTGAACCTCAACAACGCGTACATGGTGAGGATCGCGTTCGAGGAGATTATGCGTAAGAGCCGGAAGGCGCAGCCCCTCGCCAAGATATACGGCATCACGGTGGACAAGATGGTGCCCAGGGGCAGGGAGATGATCATAGGGATGAGCAGGGACCCCCAGTTCGGCCCCATGGTGATGTTCGGCCTCGGCGGCATATACGTCAACTTCCTCAAGGACGTCTCCTTCAGGCTGGCCCCCATGAACGAGAGGGAGGCCCAGGAGATGATGGAGGAGACCCGCAGCTACACGCTGCTTGAGGGCGTCCGCGGTCAGGCTCCCGCCGACATAGACGCGGCGCGGGACGCCATACTGAGGATAGGGGAGCTGGTCTGGGACTTCTCTGAGCTGTCGGACCTGGACATAAACCCCATACTGGTCTACGACGACGGCAAGGGTGTCAGCGCCCTCGACGTCAAGATGACGCTGAAGGACTAGCCTGTAACGTGTTTTAAAGCCTGGTCCGGGTCGTACTCCAGGCCGTATTTTCGCCTGAAGTAGTACACCACGTTGCCTATGTCTCTCTCCAGGAGCTCCAAGGCGTTGGGATGATCAGCCGACACGTACTGGGGCCAGTCGATTATCCACACCATTCCCTCTTTATCCACCAGTACGTTGTACTCGCTGAGGTCGGTGTGTATCACCCCGGCCCCATAGGCGAGCCCCACGTCCTCTAGTATGTCGTCGAGGAACAGCCGGGGCTCCTCCAAGCTTATGATGTCCGAGAGCTGTGTTCCCTCGATGAGCTGCATGGCTATTACGTGCCTGTTCTGGTCCAGTGGCTC
>CAZEMD010000107.1:0-6807 GCA_964513225.1 uncultured Candidatus Bathyarchaeia archaeon
GTCGATAAAGTGTTGATAATGGCGGAGATTTGTCCCGTCTGCGGACTCCCGAAAGACCTCTGCGTATGCGAGGAGATGAGCAAGGAGCAGCAGCGGATAAGAATTCGTTTAGAGACACGCAAATGGGGGAAGAAATGGACCGTCATCGACGGCATAGATTCTGGAAGCGTATCCCTAAGCAAACTAGCCACTGAGCTGAAGACCAAATGCGCCTGCGGCGGAACAGCGAAAAACGAACAAGTCCTACTCATGGGAGACCATAGGGACACGGTGCACAGCACCCTAGTCAAGATGGGGTTCCCAGACGAGAACATCGAGGTACAGTAGTTTTGCCCGGGCTCAAAGGCCTATCAGATAAACTCTTCAAGATAAGGCATAGGGCTCCGAGACCCGTCTTTTGCCCCAAATGCGGCGGCCACAAGATGAAGCTGAAGGAGGGCTATGGCATACTGCCGCACATGTACAGGTGCACGGAGTGCGGCTACGAAGGGCCCCTGGTCCTTGAGATCGAGGAGGAGTGAAGCCTCGCTTAGTTTTTAATCTCATTCAGAGATATCTATGTGAACGCAGAGCGGTGTGGCGATGTCCGAGGAACTGGAGTACTACAAGGCCAAGTACAAGACATTAGAGGATCTGCCGGGCATCGGGCCGGCGACCGTCGCCAAGCTGAAGGAGATAGGGTTCAAGACCGTAGAGTCGTTGGGAACGGCGGCGGTGGCCGAGCTGGTCGTAGCCGGTATAGGCGAGCCCATGGCCGAGAAGGTCATAGACGCCGCCAGGAAGAGCATGGCCATCACCTTCGTCAGGGGGGACGAGCTCGTCGAGCTCAGGAAGAGCGTGAGGAAGCTCACCACAGGTTGCTCAAGCCTGGACAGGCTGATGAACGGCGGCATCGAGACCCAGAGCCTGACAGAGTTCTACGGCGAGTTCGGTTCTGGTAAAAGCCAGATGTGCCACCAGCTGTGCGTCACCGTGCAGCTAGGAGAAGCCCAGGGCGGGCTTAACGGCAGCGCCCTCTACATAGACACCGAGGCCACCTTCAGGCCCGAGAGGGTCATGCAGATCGCTCCAAGGTTCGGGCTGAAGCCTGAGGACGCGTTGAAGGGGGTGGTCTACGCCGAGGCTTACACCTCGAACCACCAGACGGTTCTGCTGGAGAACGCCGACGAGGTCATCAAAGAGAACAACATCAGGCTCATAATCATCGACAGCGTGATGAGCCACTTCAGGAGCGAGTACCTGGGAAGGGAGATGCTGGCGCCGCGGCAGCAGCAGCTAAACAAGCACCTGCACAAGCTGATGCGGCTGAGCAGGGCTTTCAACACCGCAGCCGTGATAACCAACCAGGTTATGGCGAGCCCAGACTCATTCTTCAGCAAGGCTGTCTCTCCTGTGGGCGGACACATACTGGGGCATATGAGCCACAGCAGGATCTTCCTCCGAAAAGGGAGGAACAACGTGCGGATAGCCAAGCTGACCGCCAGCCCCGCGCTGCCGGAGGGGGAGATGCCCATGAGGATAACCGAGAGAGGAATAGAGAGTGACGAAGACTTCTAGCAACACGAGGGGGCTTTCCGTCAGAGGCAAGACCCGTAAGGCGGTGGCCGAGTTCATAGACTACCTGCTCGACAGGAGGTTCTCCGACGCCGAGAGGTCGCTTGACGCCGTCAAGGCCTGCAGCTTCGGCGACGAAGAGTACAAGGAGGGCTACGTGAAAGCCATGGAGGGGCTGCTGCTCACAGTCAGGTCGGGGGACGAGAGGGACTTCCTCAACAAGAACGATTTCACGCCAGACACCCTCAAAGACTACAGGAACGAGTTCAAGGAGTTCGCGTCGTCGACCATAAGGACCAGCTGGGACAGCGGGTATTTTGACGCCTGGGCCGACCTCATGCAGTACAAGCACAACATTGAGAAATAGACACGCTAGCCCAGCACGTGTAGGGTGTTCAGGAGGGTCCAGGAAAGCATCCACAGGAAAATGAACGCGCCGATGCCTATCTTGAGGGTCCTGTCGCGTTCTATATCGGTGACGACGGCGAGCCCCTCGGAGAGCGCTATGTAGAGAGTCAGCCCAGCCATCAAAGTGATTTGCCCATTGAGGCCAAGATTATTGTTCAGGTAGAAGCACAAGCCACCGTTGATTAAAGCCGCCACGGCCTTGATCCAGTACACCCGCTCTGATTCCCTCAGCTTGGCTCTCCCCGTGAATAACTCATATTGCCGTCAGCCTCTATATAGGGTTAGCTGATGTATCCCAGCTTCTTTTCCTCTGGTAGCTCCGCCTCTTCTTCCTCTTCGTAGATGTCGAGGCGCCGCTTAATGGAGGCGTCGATCTTCTTCGCTCTAACGCTAAGCTGCTCCGTGTCTATGTCCAGTTCCAAGAGAGCCGAGAGCTTCTCCAGCACAGCCTTGGAAGAGAGGTGCTGGGGGACGTTGGCGTAGGTGATGTCTCCCATGAGGCACACCCCATCTATGCCCCTGAGCTTGGCCACGCCTATCATGACTCCGTTGAGGCCGTTCACCGCACCCTCAGACTCGATGAGCGTCACGCCCGCCTTCATGAGAACCGGTTTCAGGGTCTCGTCCGTGTATATTCCGTAGACTTGGGGCTCGTCGTACATGTCGTTGGGGTACGCCGCCATGGTGTAAATCATCTCCACCCCTAGATCCTTGGCGATGCCCGCTATCTCCTCGGCTAGCCTTATGGACTCCTCGGGGATGGATGGCTGGGCGTCACCCACACAGATTACGAGGTCCTTCTCCGGGCAGGCGTACAGCCTGTGCTTCAAGGGAGCAAGCTCAGCCTTCCCGTCGTTGTATATGAGCACGTTATGGTAGTAGGTGATCTCGGCGAATAGCTTAGCCTTGAGCCTTCGTCTGAGGTAGTCAGCCGAAATCTTGGCGAGGTACCCCATCCCCGGCCACGCCGCTATCATGGTTGGCTTGCTCAGGCTCGGTTTCTCTATGTAGTGGACGTCCATTAGGTTCAGCATATCGTCAATGGTATTTCCATTAAACCTTTCGTTTTCAAAGAGAGCTTTTGTCTCTTTTCGTCTCTCTCATCTGGATGACGAGGATTTTATGTTTCGTGTTAAGAGTTTTATAGGCTGTAAGCCTTTTTTTTCTACGCGTGAATAAATTCATGGTTGTCGCGAAGCACTGTAACGTTATTAACATTTTTGAGTCAAAAACATATTAAGGGCGCACCCGGGAAACGGTCGCCCATTAACGTTCCGTGCAACAGAACCATATTATAATCTATACAGCCAATCTGATGCTGTAGCGGGGGTTCACCCGGGGGGATGAGTCTGAGCCCGCTGCCCAACCCACTAGCGGCTCAGGGTTTATGACCCAGTGTCCGGGTTTGCCTGGACACGCCCTAGACGCATGCGGTCACCGCGCCACAGACCAGGTCGATGAGATGAGGTCCGGCGTGGAAGGGCTTCCTCCCCTTTATCCCCGCTACGCCCTTCGATTTCAGAGGCATTTGGTAATGGCAAGAGCGCGGGCATGGACAGACGACGAGGTAGAAAAGCTGAGGGAATTATACTCTTCAACCATGTCGTTCGACGAGATCACTTTGGAGTTCCCATGGAGGACGTCTAACGCGTTAAGGCTCAAGGCGTCTCGGCTTGGGCTGCGGCGGCCAACGCTGGAGACTCACCTCACTAGGGCGCAGAAGGTCACCATCCAGAGTGTCGGCGGCGACGGTGTCAAAGGCTACCTCCTGAAGTGCAGGGAGTGCGGCGCATGGATACACGCCGACAAGATGATGAGCGGCGTATCCCAGATCCTCAGCTGCGACGAGTGTGGAGCCCTCTACGAGATACTGAACGAGTGATAGGTGAACCCTGTACCGTGGGTTCATGATGTTTTTATACCATTCAACGCATGTTCAAGTGAGTGGACCAGATGAGTCTAGAGATAACGTCTAACATGTTTGTAAGGGAGGCCATGTCGAGCCCCGTCATCTCGGTCGGCGAAAACACGGACATGGTGAAGCTAGCCGGGGTGATGAAAGACCAGAAAGTAGGCGCAGTGATAATCACCAACATGGAGGAGCAGCCCGTGGGCATAGTGACGGAGAGGGACATAGTCACGAGGGTAGTCTCACAGGGCGGAGACCCCGGAAAAGTCACCGCCAAGTCGGTGATGTCTTCGCCACTCCACGTGGTGGCCCCGGACATGACCCTCATGGAGGCGATGCGCCTTATGGACAAGCTCAACATCAGGCGACTAGGCGTTCTCTACAAGAGCCAGCTTGTCGGCGTCATCTCGGACAGGAACATAATCAGGCTCGTGCCCACCATAGTGGAGATAGTGAAGGAGCGGCAGGAGATCAACAACGTCTCCTCCGTGAGGGGCCCCTCCATCACCGGTTACTGCGACCTGTGTGAGAGTTATAGCAACAACCTCAGGTTCGTGGAAGGCGAGTTCCTCTGCGAGGACTGCCGCATAGAGTGACAAAGCCCAAAACCACCCATAGACGTGTATATTGTGTATGAGGCCACGTTTCCTTGTTGACGGCATGCTCGGCTCCCTAGCCCGGTGGCTGAGGATAAGCGGCTACGACACGGAGTACAGGAGGGAAGCCGACGACGACTCCCTCATGGAGGAGGCGTCCAAGACGGGACGGGTGCTTCTGACCCGGGACAGGGAGCTGGCCCTAAGAGCCAAGAAGAGGGGTATAGAAGCCGTTCTGGTAGACGGGGAGGACGACGTGGCTCAGCTGGGTGACCTCGCGGCTGCTCTCGGGCTGGAGCTGGACCCCTCATGCTCCCGTTGCCCAAAGTGTAACGGCCCCCTGACGCGGGCAGAGAAGAACCAGGTGCAGGACAGGGTGCCGGAGGCTTCCCTGGAGGCCTTCGACGCGTTCTGGGTGTGCGGCATCTGCGGCGGCGTCTACTGGAGGGGAAGCCACTGGGACCAGATCGTCTCGACCCTGGAGGAGGCCGAGAGGCTGTCAGGGGTGCCATGTTCCAAGCGTTTATAAGAATTTGTTTTCGTTTCATATAGAAAGGTGCAGTGAGATATTCGACCTTACTCAGGCGGAGGGAACGTACATCGTACGTCTAGCGAGGGCAGTCATAGAGGCGCGTCTAGGTTTGACCGGTGAACCGGACACAGGAGACGCTCCCAAGGTGACCGAGACCCGGTGCGGCGTCTTCGTCACCCTCAACAAGCTGGAGGGATCGGGGCACACGCTCAGGGGGTGCATCGGCTACCCGTACCCAGTGAAGCCCCTCTTGACAGCTGTCAAGGAGTCGGCGGTGAACGCGGCCTTCGACGACCCCAGGTTCCCCCCGGTTTCAAGGGGAGAGTTGGACAGCATCCTCGTAGAGGTAAGCGTCCTATCGCCGCCTGAAACGATAAAAGTGGATCACCCTAATGATATCCCGGGGGAGGTCGTGGTGGGCCGCGACGGCCTGATTATGAGCAGTGGCTACCGGAGGGGGCTCCTTCTGCCCCAGGTCCCGGTCGATTGGGGCTGGGACAGCATGGAGTTTCTCACCCAGTGCTGCTTCAAGGCGGGGTTGCCCCCCGACTCATGGCTCATGGAAGACACTGAGGTGCAGAGGTTCCAGGCCATAATATACTCCGAGGACTCCCCGAGAGGGAAGGTTTCGAGGCACGAGTTAAGCTGAGGGTAGGTTACAGGTGGACGGCATAGAGGGCTCCCGAGTATACTTCAGCCCATGCGGCATAGGTTTCGGCCACGTAAGCAGAAGCGTCTCCATAGCCGAGGAGGTGGCCCGCAGGGGGGGAGAGGTCCTATTCTCCACTTACCTTGAGGCCGTGGACTATGTCCGCAAGTACGGGTTCCCCGTTCTGTCCGCCCCACCCATCCAGATGGAGAACGACCCCACGGGGAGCATAGACATAAAGTCCTCCACCGTGGAGCAGGGAATCACGGCTTTCCCGACTCTGCTCAACCAGGTGGGGTTCGAGATCAGGGGAATGATGACGTTCGACGCCGACATAGTGTTCAGCGACTCCAGGGTGTCCAGCATCATCGCGGCGAGGCTGCTAAAGATACCCGTGGTCCTCCTCCTCAACCAGTTCCTGCCCAGGGCGCCAAGGGTGAAGGACACCAACCTCTTCAGGGTCCTAGACGGGACTGTGCTCACCATGCTCGGCCGTACGTGGGCCCTCAGCGACATAATAGTGATCCCGGACTTCCCCGAGCCCTACACCATCAGCCTCGACAGCCTGAGGATACCTAGGAGGGTGGGGGCCCGGGTCAAGCTGGTGGGCTCCATACTGCAGGAGAAGCCCGAGGAGAACACCAACTCCCATGAGATAAGGGAGAGGCTGGGGGTGGGGGAGGACCAGCATCTGATATACGCGGGGATAAGCGGCCCCCGCGCGGAGAGGGAGCCCCTCATCAGGCTGCTCAAGCCCATATTCGCCGGGTTCCCGGACCGGTACAGGGTGCTCATGTCCATGGGGACCCCCGACGGCGGCTCTGACCCGATGGAAAAAGGGGCGTTGACAATGATTCCTTGGCTGGAGAACAGGTTCGAGTACCTGAACGCCTGCGACCTAGTAATCAGCCGGGGTGGCCACGAGACCATAATGCAGAGCATCTGCTACGGCAAGCCCGCCGTCATCATCCCTGTTCCAAGGCACCCCGAGCAGTACGGCAACGCCCAGAGGGCGATGGAGCTGGGGGTCGCCACGGCGATGCATCAGAGGGACATAGACCGGGACAGCCTAGTCGCCATGGTGGACAAGATGGTGGGGAGCAGAAAGTATAGGCGGGTCTTGGATGACTTAAACTCCAAGGAGCATCTCGGCGAAGGG
>CAZEMD010000108.1:0-6791 GCA_964513225.1 uncultured Candidatus Bathyarchaeia archaeon
CCTGGCTCTTGATGTCGTCGCCGGCGACGGGCAGACCGGCGTCGGTGAACCTCTGCGCCCACTCTGGGGTGCTGGCTATGAACTCCGGGATGCAGTTGACGAACGCGCATCCGGCGTCCAGCGCCGCCTGGGCGTACATGCGTGAAGCCTTCGCACTGCCCACGGGAAGGTAGTTGACGAGCATGTCCGCCCCGGAGTCTCTCAGTGTCTGGGCCACGTCCACGGGCTTGATGGTCTTGTCGTCGTGGAAGCTTCCGTGCATGTGGGGGGCGACGCCGTCGAGTATGGGGGCGGGCTGGACGGTGACTCCTGTCTCGGGGACGTCGGCGAACCTGGCGCAGTTGTTGGGCGGCGCCCATATGGCCTCGCTCAGGTCCTTGCCTATCTTTTGTTTGTTTACCTCGAAGGCGGCCACGAACTCTATGTCGCTTATGTGGTAGTCGCCGAAGTAGACGTGCATGACGCCTGGGATGGTCTCGTCCCTCTCCGCGTCCTTGTAGTACTCCACTCCCTGGATGAGGGCGGACGCGCAGTTACCCACGCCGGCTATGGCTACTCTTATACCCAATGTGTTCCCTCTGAATCGAAGACTATCCCTTCGGACGGCTTTTAACGTTTTCCGCTAGAGCCAGCTGGCGACGCGTCTGCTGATGGCGTCGTGGAGGGCCTTGTATACTTTAACGGTCTCGGTGGGGGTGAGCCGGCACTTGAGTTTGCCTGAGAGGAAGGGGAGGACGGTGTGGGCGTTCTCGATGGTGCCTATCTTGGTCCAGGTTACCTCTACCTGGGCGGGGTAGCTTCGGCCCGAGTCCAGGAACGCGTAGGGGTCCAGGTGTATCCGGGGCTTGGAGGCGGCCTGGAAGGGGCCGTGGAGGCGCCCCGTGTCCAGGTTGTAGAGGAAGAGGGGGGTGCCGGGCTTGATCTTCTTTACTTGGCTCCAGAACCTCTGGCTGTTGCCGAAGAGCTTCTTGTGGAGGCACTCGTCCTTGGTGGTGTTGTTGCAGAAGAACATGTAGCTCATCCGGCTCCCCGGTTGTTTCAGTTGTGTGTGAAAGAAAAGTGTTTCGCGGGCGGGGTTCCTTGTAGTTGGTTAGTCACTATAAGCGTTTTTCGGGGGCGTTCGTCTAGTGTGTTTTATTGTTTTTTATTTGTTTTTGGGTAGAGGGAACTGGGGGGCTGAGGGTGCCGGGTTGAGGTATAAGAGCGGCGGCTCCCATCTCTATCTGAATGCATTGAAGGTTCTTGTGGTTAACCCGGGCCTGGCCGAGCGGATCAGAGATCTTCTGCCGAGGGACATCGAGGTGGTTGCGCCCGAGACGGGCGGAGACGACGAGCTGGCGGGGCTGGCGGGGGACGTTGAGGTCATTGTGGCTACGCGGCTGAGCCCCGCGGTGGCCCGGGCGGCGCGGGGGCTGAGGCTGCTGCAGAAGACGGGGGCGGGCGTGGACGACATGCCCTTCGAGGCTTTGAGGGGGGAGACGTGGGTGGCCAACACCTCGGGCTCCAACCCGCTGCACCTGGCGGAGGGGGCCGTGGCGCTGGTGTTGGCGCTGGCGAAGAAGGTGGTCCAAAGGCACCGCGGCTTCCTGGAGGGCAGGGGCGCTGGCCGTGGCGTCCTGCTGAGCGGCAGGAAGGCGGGAATAGTGGGCTACGGCAGCATCGGACGGGAGGTGGGAAGGCTGCTGGCTTGCATGGGGATGCGGGTGCTGGCGGTTAAGCGCAGCAGGGACCCGGGGCTCGCTGCGTCCATGGGCCTTGAGTACCTGGGCACACCGGAGGACCTGACATACGTGTTGTCCGAGTCGGATTTCGTGGTGGTGACGGCGCCGCTCACCCCGGAGACCAGGGGCATGATCGGTGAGGAGGAGCTGCGGGCCATGAAGCCCTCCGCCTACATCGTGAACGTGGCCAGGGCGGCCATCATAGAGGAGGAGCCGCTGTACAGGGCGCTATCTGAGGGGTGGATAGCGGGCGCCGCCCTGGACGTGTGGTGGACGCCCCACTTCTGGGACCCCCTGTGGAACATGGAGGGGAAGCCCGCCTCGGTGTACCCGTTCTGGGAGCTGCCCAACGTGGTATGCACGCCTCACAGCGTAGGCTCCACGGGCAGCCGCTCAGACGCCGGGCTGAACATAATGGTGGAGAACATCCTCCGGGTGAACCGGGGGGAGCCCCCGCTAAACCAGGTGGACAAGCGGCTGAGGTACTAGGCGGCTCTACGTGGTGCGTTTGTAGTAGCCGGGCCTCGGCGAGTAGATGGTGCCGTCCTTCATGAGGACCCCTATGAGGCGCGCGGCCTCTGCTCTGCCTATGCCGTGGTCGCTCTGCAGGGCGTCGTAGAGGTCGTCGTCGCGGACGCTTCCGCTCACCCTCTCCATCTCGTTTATCGCCTGCAGCAGCTTCTGCAGCTGGTTCTGGAGGCTCCTAGGCTTACCCGAGTACAGTATGTCTATGTCTATCTGGCCGGTCTGGACGTCCACTCCCACCTGCTCCAGGCTCTTCCGCATGATGTTGATGACGGCCTCGGCGTCCTCGACGCTGATCTCGGTGCGGAGGTGGGCCCTGGCGCGGGCCTCGGCGAGCCTGACGAGGCTCTCCAGCTGCCTGGCGGTGATGGCTATGGCCGCTGCCTCGCCTCCCTCGACGCTGGCGTTCCTCATCTTGACGTAGAAGTCGCTGAACCGCTCTATGACGTCGTCGTTGATTGCGGGCTGCACCTT
Source organism: uncultured Candidatus Bathyarchaeia archaeon (assembly GCA_964513225.1). Lineage (GTDB taxonomy): Archaea > Thermoproteota > Bathyarchaeia > TCS64 > TCS64 > RBG-16-57-9. Next base: position 2,721 of record CAZEMD010000108.1, read on the forward strand.
CTTGGCGTAGCTTATGTACTTCTTGAGGAGCTCCATGTCTATGGGCGCCTCCGCCGAGGTGAGGACCCTGTGGAGATCGAGTATGTGCTGGGCGACATCAGCGTCCATCTGGGCGTCGGGCTGGTCCTTGAGTATCCATATGAGGTCGAACCTGCTGAGGATGGTGACTGGCAGCGTTATGTTCTGGGCGATGGTCTGGTAGGGGTTGTAGCGGCCCAGCGACGGGTTGGCCGCCGCCAGTATGCTGGTCCGTGAGTTGAGGGTGGCGACGATGCCTCCCTTTGCGATGGGCACTATCTGCTGCTCCATGGCGGGGTGTATGGCGCCCCTGTCCTCGTCCCTCATCTTGTCTATCTCGTCGATACAACAAACGCCCTTGTCGGCCAGCACCAGTGCGCCCGCCTCCAGCACGAAGCTTCCCGTGCCGCCCTCCTTGACGACGGCGGCTGTTAGGCCGGCTGCGGTGCTGCCCCTGCCGGTGGTCATGAGGCCCCTGGGCGCGGCCTTGGACGCGAAGTTGAGCATCTGGCTCTTCCCTGTGCCGGGGTCCCCCACGAGGAGGACGTTGACGTCGCCCCTGATCCTCATGTCGGGCCGCTCCTTGAGGACGCCGCCGAACAGCAGGTACAGTATGGACTCCTTGATGTGGTCGTACCCGTAGATGCTGGGCGCCATGCTTGCCATTATCTTCTGGAACACCCAGGGGTCGCGGGCTATCTCCAGGATGGCCTCCTCGTCCTCGGGGCTTATCTCCATGAGCTCCATCTCCCTGCCGCTTATCTCCAGGTAGCTGGAGTCCACCTGTATGTCGAAGGTGCGGAGCTCGCCGCCCCTGCCGTACTTGGGCAGCAGCCTGATGAAGCCCGTGAGGGTGATCCTGTCCCCCGGGCGGGCCATGTCCACGAGGTCGTCCTTGAGCTCCACGTGGATGCTCCTAGGCAGCTGGCCGGGGGGGAGATCCTCGGGCCGCTCCTGTATGTTGACGTTCTGGCTGTCGATGAAGAGGGACTCCTTGGGGACCAACTCGAAGCCCTTCCTGTTGTCGCATGCTATGCACTTCTGGGGCTTCTGTATGTTCTGGCCGCTCTGCTCTAGGTGGTTCATCTCGCCGCAGACCGGGCACCTGAACGTGGCCCTGACGACGAGGGGGGTGACGCTGCTGGCTCGGACGATGATGCCGCGGACCATTATCAGGTGGCTTATGTGGTCTGCGCCTATGCGGCGCAGAGGCGTCTCGGCGGGGAGGTTCCTGTACCTGACGTTGACCCTGTCTAGGCTCTCGGCGTAGAAGGGGTCCCTGGTGCGGAGCTTGCTCCTGACCACGGACTCGAATATGGGGGTGATGGTCTCGGGGTCGTCGAGTATGATGCGGGCCAGCTCCATGTCGAAGCCGTAGATGTCGGTGAAGTCGATTACCAGGCTCTTGGCGCCCTTGCCGGGCATCTCGCCTATGGCCTGGTCGTACTTATACCGTTCCTGGTCGTCCATGAAGTCCTCTATGAACCGCGTGAAGGCTTCCTCGAAGGTGTCCTGCCGCGCCAACTAGCCCTCCCCCAGCGCCCTCATCCTGTCACGCCAAGCCGTGACTACTCGGTTAACGTTCCCGTATAAGTCGGCCTCATCTTTAGAGAGCGCGGAGGTGGATGAAACTGCCTCCGAGGAAGCCAGCCTCGTTATGCGCCCTATCCTCGACTCCAGTATCTCCCTGTACCACGCCTTCATCCTGAGGAGCAGTGTCGCCTTCTCGGGGTCGCCCCTCGCCTGAATGAAGCTCTGGAAGGCACGCTCGTAGAAGTCGTCGGGTACCCTGCTGGGCGGCCCCGCCGGGTTGATGCGCTCCTTGAAGTGGACCTGGGTCCACTCTGTCTGGGTGAGTGCAGGCTCGGAGTACTCCGCCAAGCCGGACTCCACCAGCTCCTGGGCGACCCAGAACCGGGTCACGAACTCGTGGCCCTCCCGCACCTCGGATATCTCTATCCCAGGCGTCTGTATCCGCGGAACCTTCTTAACCGCTCTTAACTTTACCTCTGCGTTCTCGTAATTCATAGGGGCTACCCGAGAATGGTGGATCATTCGATGACAAACATATAGAACTATTCTGGCAACGGGTGAGAGAGTCAAGATGGTTTAAAACGCGCGGCCCCAAACATTCAGGGATGCAGTCCACCTTAGACGACCACCCGGGAATAGAGGCCATGGCGGAGAAGGTCAGAGCACTCACAGAGAACACCCGGGTGAAGAAGATGGTGGAGGAACGCATGGACGAGTTCAGGCAGGTCCACATGATGGACAGCCAGAAATGGTACGAGGAGCTCGTCTACTGCCTGCTCACGGCCTACAGCAGCGCGTTGATGGGCAAACGCTGCGTGGACGCCCTCCTCGGCGGCCCCCTCATGGAGGGAAACCTAGAGGATGTCCAGGGCTGCCTCGTCGAGGAGGGCCACAGGTTCGCCAACAGGCGGGCGGAGTACATCTACAACACCCGTGGGCTGGCCCCCCGGATCAAGGAAACCATCCAGGGATTCGACGACCCAGAGGCGGCCCGTGAGTGGCTCGTCGAGAACATAAAAGGTCTAGGCTGGAAGGAGGCCAGCCACTACCTGCGCAACGTGGGCTACTTCGGCCTCGCCATCATAGACAGGCACATACTCAGCAACTTGGTGGAGCACGGCCTCATAACCGAGGAAGAGTCCAGGAAGGGCCTCACCAAGAAGAGGTACCTCGCATACGAGGCCGCCCTCGCCAAGGTGGCGCGGCGGCTCGGCATGGAGCCCGGGGGGCTGGACCTCTACCTCTGGTACCGGAAGACCGGCAAGGTTCTGAAGTAGATTCATATCTCCGGCACCCCAAGTTTCTATGGGTACAACGTTTGAAGGTCAGGTTAGACGGCGAGACCAGGGAGTACTACACGCTGTGGCGGGAGGGGGGAACCGTCAAGATGATCGACCAGAGGAAGCTCCCCCACGTCTTCGAGATAACAGGCTTCAACGACCACCGCGCGACAGCCGCCGCCATAAAGGACATGGTGTGCAGGGGGGCCGGGGCCGTGGGCTGCGCCGCCGGCTACGCCATGGCCCAGGCTGCACTGGAGGCAGGTGACGAGCCCCTCGAGGAGTTCATCGCCTACATGGAGGGGGCCGCGGAGACGGTGCGGGGCACGAGGCCCACCGCCGTGAACCTGTTCCACGCCGTCGAGCGCTGCCTGGAAGCCGGCGGCGGGGGATCGGTGGAGGAGCGTGTCGAGAACGTGCTCCGCGAGGCGGACAAGATAGCAGAGGACGACTTGGAGGCGTCAAAGCGGATGGGCGAGATAGGCGCCGAGCTGCTGGGGGACGACTGCAGGGTGCTGACCCACTGCAACGCGGGGGCGCTGGCGTTCATAGACCACGGCACCGCCCTCAGTCCCGTCAGGGTAGCCCACAAGCAGGGTAAGCGGGTGTTCGTCTGGGTGGACGAGACCCGGCCCCGCTGCCAGGGCTCCCGGCTCACGGCGTGGGAGATGGAGCAGGAGGGCATACCCTACGCGATAATAGTGGACAACGCGGCGGGCCACTACATGAGGCGGGGCGAGGTGGACGCCGTCATAGTGGGGGCGGACAGGGTGGCCGCCAACGGCGACGTCGCCAACAAGATAGGCACCTACGAGAAGGCCGTGGTGGCCAAGGCCAACGGCATACCGTTCTACGTCGCGGCGCCCGAGATGACCTTCGACCTCCAGACGCAGACAGGCGACGAGATAGAGATCGAGGAGCGGTCAACGGAGGAGGTAACCAGGATGTGGGGGCTGGCCGAGGACGGCGGGCATACACGGGTGTTGATCCCGGCGGAGGGCTCGTCCGCCAGGAACCCGGCGTTCGACGTGACCCCCGCCGAGTACGTGACCGGGTTCATAACCGAGAAAGGGCTCATAGAGCCGCCTTACAGGGCAAAAATATTAGAGAATTTCAGGAAATAATGGCCTCGGCCTCTTCCTCATGGGCTGCCGGCTTGTGCGTCAGCATCCCGAGCAGGACAGGCCTCGAGACAAGGTTTCCTATTATGGGGAGCCTGTCCACGTCCTTCTCCTCCATG
>CAZEMD010000109.1:0-6789 GCA_964513225.1 uncultured Candidatus Bathyarchaeia archaeon
TACCACGGCTCAAAGTGGGCCATAAGACAACGGCTAGGCATCCCCACCTACGACGACCCTTTCCACGGCGACGGCCTCCAATGCATACCCGAATGGCACCGAGGCAACCACCGCGACTGCCTACGACACAACCGCGCCTGCCTACTCATAGAAAGAGACATCCAGGAACACACAAAGGGTATCACTGCAGAGGATCCATTTTCATCCTAAGACTCTACAACTTTAGGTGCTATGGCAGCTATCGATGTTTTAAATGCGCATACACGTGCACTATTATCAACGGCTGGTATTAGCATGACAGACGAGGTATTCAACCGGGGCCTGCTGCTGGTCACAGCCTCCCGCTTCCTCATGAACGAGTACGGCGAGGGGATACTCGACACAATAGCCGACTATAAGAACGACAGGACGAGGGAGCGGTGGGCGGAGATAGCAGAAGCCACGGGGAGGAGCGACCCCGAGTACCTGTTCAAGCTGTTCAGCGACAAAGTCCACGAATACCAGGTTATCAGGAAGACGCCCGAAGCCCTCGAGGTGAAGGTGACACGCTGCGCCCACACCGACGCCTTCAGAAGCCTCAACGCCACCGACATAGGCATGAAGATGATCTGCATGGGAGACTACGCCGTAGCAGAGGGATTCAACCCGAGGATAAAGTTCACCAGGCCCAAGACCATCATGGCCGGCGACGACTGCTGCCACTTCATATTCGAGATAGACCAGGCAACTCGTTGAGAGCCGTTAGTTTAAGAGAAGCGCGTCTGGAAGTTTTATCCAGACACTAACTTATATAGGAGCCATGTGTCCAGATACTTGATTAGGTACCAAAGTACACTAGTCGAGGCACGTTAAGGGGTCGCCCTGGCGCGAAGCCTGTGCCGCCGAAGGCTACGTACACCTAATCACCTCTAAACCAGTAAAACCCTCTAGCAACTCTTCTCTTCCTTCTATCCTTCCTGCTAATACGCCGAGTATCGAAAAACAGATGATCAAACGGCATAGGAGGAGACTCGTGGTTGATGATTTTTCTGCTAATACATCCTACCAGGACATCAGCCAACTGAATAGGTAACGATTCATGTGACTGCAAGGTAGCATAAGCGGGTGTACACTCCCTTGTAGAACCATACTTGTAAGAGAGCTGCCTTACGAGAATCCTCACGATGTCGCTGGGGTCAAGCTTCTGGAAATCCGGGTCACAGTGAGTAGGTATACCATCACAAAAACAGAAGAAGCGTTCACGGAAAACCTGCCTCATCTGCTTATTCTGTGTGGGGTCATTATCGTATCCTGAAAAGCAGCCATCTATTAGACCCGCCATTTGATTATGTGTTAAACGGTTACCAGGGTCAATAAGATTAGTATTGATCACTAAAACGCCTCTACAGGAAATATTCAATATACGTTCCAGGTTGTCATGTATCTTTTGCCTATTTTGTTGGTTGAGTTTTTGCCAGTGAAATTCTTTTTTACCGTCTTCTGAACTCTTTGGGATATCCAAGTGCCTTTCAAGATATCTAATACCGCCAATATGATTATCAAAAAAGCACACTGCAAATGTATTCGAAGACGAGTCAATACCCACAGAGTAACCCGCAGAGATTTTGGGGACAATATACTGTTTATCCGACTCACTATACGTGATAAGCCTACCCTCTTCGACCCCTCTCGCGATCCATCCCCTTTTACTTCTATAAAGCTCGCTATTCGCACTCGAAATATACTCTGGCTGCAGCTGAGAAAAATACTTGCCTCTCGTAGATTCAGCTTCGTCAGAGCCCAGCAAATCATAAGCAGCCATACAAAACGGATCAACCCTTAGCCACCTACCACCATACTGAAACTCAAACCCATCGAAACACCTCGCAACAAGATCCAAGAAATCCTCATAATGTCCAGGTGCCATCTAACCCACACAACTATAATGGTATACTGCAAGAATATTTATCATCTATAACTAAAATATAACCGGCTCATTCCTCCTACACCAGTATAAAGTCCGAGATTCTAATGTTGACAAAACACCATAAATCCCAGCTCAGAATATCTGCTTGTACCTGCCGCTCTTCAGCATGTAGAGGAGATCCGGCATCCTGTTGCTCTCGACGATGTCGTCATAGGCGTCCGGATAAAGGTCCCGTACACGCGTATACTCCCGGGGCTGCACTATCAACACCAGGTAGTACAGGCTCCCGTACAGCTCCCTGAAAAGCCTGTACTTCTCCGTCACCTCCTCCTCGTGCCCTGGCCTCCACACCCCGTGAGGCTCAAGCACCACCTGCCTACCCCCGACACGGTATCCCGGTAGGATGAAGTCGGGCCGGTACGTCAGCCCGCCGCCCAGGCTGAAACGCTGGCCCTCGAAGTAGAAAATCATCTTCTGCCTCTCCAGCAGCCTCCTGAGGTTCCTCTCGAACCCGCTCTTCTCCCTCCCCACGATGTCGTAGGTAACGGGCACCGTCCCCGTCAGCCTCTGAACCTCGTCCAGGAAACGCAGGTAGTCCAGAAGGTCGCCCAGCGTCGGCTCCTCCTCGGCCATCCACCGCCCCAGCATGTAGAAAGGGTAATCGATCCTCAACGGATCCCCCGGGGACAGCCTCCGGGCGTACTCGGTGACCCGCTCCCGCGCCTCCTCACGGTACCCAATGTCGCCCCAAGCAGCCGAGCCCACGGCCTCGCAGAGGCCGAGGCACGAAGCCACCTTCACGACATACGAAGTCAACGCAGCCTTCAGCTCCGCCAAGTCGAAGCCGTAGATCCCCAGGTCGGGGTGGGGCCTCGTCAGCCACCTGAGGTACATCCAGGTCTTCTCGCGATACACTCCGCCCATCCTCGGTATGCCTTGAAGCCTGGACGCGAACCCGTCCGGGTGCGCGAACCCCTCGGAGTACCCCAGGAGGCCGCCGTCCGCCTCGTCGCGGACCCACGCGTTGACGCCGGCGAGAACCGCCCCGATCCTCCTCCGCTCGGGCCCATAGTCCCTGTAGAACCTGCTCCGCCTCACGGCCTCGTGGAGACGCCGGGGATCCGTCTCTGTATACAGGGAGGTCTTGAAGCGTCTGTGGAGATCGATCATGAGGGCCCGGGCGTTCTCGGATCTGCCGACGAGCTCGGTCTCCATCACCGCCGCGTTCAACAGAAAGTAGTGGGCGGCCCTCCCCCGAGCCTCGGCGCCGTCATCATATGGATCGAAACGCAGCCTCTCAGAGACGGATGGGTCCCACTGGGCGCAGCAGATCCCGTCGTTGTTCTCCACGTATCCCCTAAGCAGCTGGTCGACCTCAGACAAGGCGGCACCAAACACACTTTTCTTTATGGAGATATAACAGTAAAGAATTTACCATCCTCATCAAGCGCTAGACTCCTAAACAGATATGTAGACAAGGTAGACCGTGGCTTGTCGAAGCATGAACAAGCCTGGAGGCGAGACCCAGCGTTCTGGGCCTTCAGCATCCTCCTACCAATCAGGGATTTGGTTAAACCCCATAAAATTATGGATACAAAAGTGGGAATGTTTCGGGAGGTATCTCCACTTCTGAAAAGGTCCGAATCATCAATAGGATAAATTTATGGATTGGGTACTGACAGCGTTCATTGAATACTAAACCCATAAATAACTGTCCTGTTTAGACATCCACGGTTATTCATACAACGACGGTGGTAGCCCACTAGCCAAGCTCTATGGTGGGGAGCTATACAAGTACCCTAAGGAAAGGAGACGTGAGTGTTTGCCCAAGTTTATGGCGATCCATACGCTACCTGAGCCCATGAACGTCGACCCTGCTCTAGCGAAGAAAGTAGCATCCAGTTGCACGATGGACGCGTACTGGGTGGCATCCCAGGCACAGCTTAACGAAGAAGGAAAGGTTGTGATGCTCGTCTGTGAATGGAACGCAAAGGACGCAGAGTCTATACAGGACGTTTTAGACAAGGTGCCGGAGCTTCCGACTGACGGCATATATCCTATGGCGAAAATGGACTCCGTTGATTTCAGGTAAAAGATTACCCAAACCCCTTTTTTCCTTAAACCACTTAGATTTTAATTCTACGGTGAAGCGAGGATAAAATCATCGATATGCTCTTAAATGTCTGCTCTTTCGGGTTCTTTCACCCATAATAAGAATATGATGCTGCCCAGAATTCCAACAACAAAACTCAAGATAAACGGAGACTGTGGCGACAAGACGTCATATAGATAACCTCCTAGAATAGGCGCGGGGGTGGTTAAAAGCCCCGTTAATGTACCCATCAATCCAAGAACGCTTCCCCTGGTGTCGACTGGGGCCACCTCCGTGACTAACGTCTGCCAGACTGGCCCCCCAACAGACCCCATAACGTTACCCCCCAATCCTTCACCTACGCTTCCAATGATGCGTGTACAGGCAACCCCAAGAAAATCGGAGGATAAAACGTATCCCAAACTCGCGGATGAGACCGCCACCTGAGACATGATGATAAGCCTCTTTCTGCCGACCCTATCGGACATCAACCCGCTGGGAACCATGAAGCAGGCTGCGGCGAAATTCGCGAACATACTGACATAGCTCCATTGCATCATACTCAGCCCCACCTCCTCGACACTGTACACGACCACATAGGACCAGAATACCTGAAAACTAAAACTGCTAAGAACTGAAACCAAAACAAGTTTCCAGATATCCAGAGACAACTCTCTGAACAGGGATAATGAAAACCTCATCTTCTGGTCTGCATCAGAAGGTTGCACGTCAACCGTCTCCTCGATATACCGCCACCTAATCAGGAACACTGGAATGGAGAGCGCCGCCGATACCAATAGCCCCCATCGCGTACCCTGCACCACCCCCATTTTTTCAAGCACATAGCCGCCAAGAGGCATAGCCACGACTATAGCCAAATACCAAGACATGGTGTATGCTCCAAACCCCGTGGCTCGGTTCTCTTTCGGCAAAGAATCAGCGATTAATGCATTCATGGCAGGCATAGCGAGAGCAGAGCTGGAGGCTATTATGGACCCGATGATGAGCATGGTCCAATGCGAGGAATACCAGTATATTATTGGGGGAAGAACGCTAAGCAGAGAGGAGACCAAGATCACTCTTTTCCGCCCCAGCCTGTCAGATATCACTCCTCCAGGTAGTTGAACCATCAACGTTGTCAGTGATTGAATGGTCGTCAGTAGGCCGATGGAGCTTTTCGTGCCGCCTAGCTCGAGGACGTAGAGGCCCCAGTAGGGTCTCCACAGGAACATGGCGAACATTGCGATACTCTGAGTTATTGTGGCTGCCACCACATTCCGGTTTGAGAATATGGTTTTTATGGGTCTTAGTAGAGAACTCACGTTCTTACCTTCTGGTCTCAATCAGTGATTCAATAGAAAATGCTCCTTTGCTATTCTCTTTTAAAGCCACACCTATGATTACGATGAAGTGAGGATAAAATCATCGCTAAGTATGTAGTATCTTGGTGAGTTTGTCTGCATCTATGCTACCACCAGTTAAGATGCACACTGTCTTTCCTCGCTCCGATTCATCGGTTTTAAGAGCAGCAGCCAGACTCATAGCCCCACTTCCTTCAGCGACTAGTTTATTTTCAAGAGCGAGATACCGAATTGCATCCTTTATTTCATCCTCAGAAACAAGAACAATCTCGTCAATAACCTCCATCACTAACTCTAGGACATTGCCTGTGTTTGGAAACGCAGCGAGATTCACCGCAGAACCATCACCAAGAGTAGGCTTAGGCGGAGCATCCACAATTTTCCCATGCCTTACACACTCATAGTAATGAGGAGAGTTTTCAGAGTTTACCCCAATTACTTTTACCTTGGGTTTTAGTGCCTTTGCCGCAAGAGCTACTCCTGACCCTAAGAACCCTGCCCCAAGTGGAACATAGATGGTTTCGGTCTCAGGAGCGTCCTCCATGATTTCTAACCCTATGGTTCCATGTCCATCAAGCAACCCAAACTCCGCGAGTGGATGTAAGAAGGTCCTGTCATCATCTGGGTTTATCGTATACTGAACCCAGTCATCCCAAGACTTGGGAATCACTTCTCCACCGTATTTTCTTATAGCCTCTTTTTTCGATTGAGGTGCGGTATCATACACGATTGTTCTGGCTGGGATATCGAATAGTTTTGCCACATATGCGACTGCCTGAGCCATGTTACCTGAGCTGGCGGTGGATATTCCTTTTGCTCTTTGTTCTGGGCTTAGTTTCTGTACCCAGTTGTAGACTCCCCTGATTTTGTAGCTTCCTATGGGTTGTAGCATTTCAGGTTTTAGCAGTATATTTGGGTCTTCGCCGTAGTGCCGTAAGGGTATTAGGGGTGTTCTCATGGCGATTCCTTCGATGCGTTTGACTGCTGTTTTAAAATCTAGTAAAGTTGGACGATATGTGCTTGGGGTTGGAACAATCATACAGGTAAAGCCGTTTGAGTGTAATTTATCAATACTGATAAAAACGGGGCTGGAGTTGAAGAATGTCTCGTACTGTCTCCATTCCTAGGTAGGCTCGGATCCCACCGTACGGTACCATTTGCGCGGAGTCCCTAAAGAAATTAGGAAACGGATCAGAGGGGAGCGTTGAAGTGGCTGATGATGGTGTGGAGCCTTACCATCATCCTCTTGGCCATGTCCAGGGCCTCCGTCGCCTTGGCGCAGCTGTAGCTCGTCAGGAACTCGACGGCCAGCTCCGGGTCTTCCCCGTAGAGGTACAGGGCCGTCCTCTCCACGGCGTCCTGCAGGCGGAAGTTGGTCTCCTCCCACGCCCTCCAGGCGGGGATCACCTCGTCCTTCGTCGCCGTGTAGA
>CAZEMD010000110.1:0-6757 GCA_964513225.1 uncultured Candidatus Bathyarchaeia archaeon
ACGTCCGCCTCGTCCTTGTACTCGATCTTCTTGAAGACGTCCTTGGGCTTCAGCGCCAGCGCCCTGGCGGGGCCGGAGCCGTCCGCGGTGTAGCCCTCCGGCTTTATCCTCCAACCGGCCAGCTGGGCGCCGAACAGGGCCACCGCCGGGTGGTCGGTGGATATGACCACGGTCGGCAGCTTCAGTCCGCCGTAGTCGGCGTACCCGAGCTCGGCGGTGCCCGCGCCGCCCATGGCGATGCGGGTGGTCATGAGGCCTGCCTCGTAGCCGCCGTGGGCCTCAAGGCCGGTGTCGATGACCGTCGCCCCCGAGGGCAGCTTCTCGACGTTCACCCTGTAATAGTCGGGGTTCGCCATCAACTCTTCGACATGTTTCAGGGCCAACTTGTTAATGCTCAGCACGTTCAAACACGGAACATAGTCGGCTTGGAAAATATATAAAACATTTACATTAATTATCAGGGACCCTCGACGTAGTCCACCACGAGGCCCTCCTGGGTGAGGACGAAACGAGCCACGCCGTCCTCCTCGACCCTCTCGACGCAGAAACCGTGTTCAAGCATACTCATGTGCCAGTCCAGGGTCTTGGCGTCGACGCCGAGGCGCTCCTCGAGGCTATCAATGGTCTCACATCCCTCCTTGAGGGCCCTGAGCATCCTACGTCTGAGGGGGTGGTTCACGGCGCGGAGGTAGAGCCTGTGCCTCTCCCTGGTCTCCTCCATGGAGCCGCCTATGGTCCTGCTTTCGCCGCCAGACAAGCTTCATCCCCTAGCGACCCTTGAGGGCTATGAACTCCTTCACCAGCATCTGCTTTAACGGGTCGGAGATTAGCTCCTTGTCGGGGTGCTCGGTGGAGACGAGGATGGCCGTGTCGAGGCTCTTGTCGCTGCCGGCTACCGCGACGAAGTCTCCCTCTGCGAGTCCCTGGTTGACGGCTATGGCCGCGACCTCCAGAGCCGCCTTGACCCCGGGGCCGAACATCAGGAGGGTCTCCCTCATCTCACGGTTGTCCTGGATGGGCAGGTCGGCCTTCTCCACTGCGGCGACCTTCCTCTTCTTCATGGTCTTCTTAACGTCGTCGCTGTACGTAAACTCGGTGACGCTGACCACGGACGCCGCGCCGCCGAGGGCCTCGTACAGCTGTATCGCGGACTTGCCCTTGGTGCTCCCCACGACCACCGTGGAAGCGCCGGACTCCATGACCCTGTTCTTCACTGCCTCGAAGACCTGCGGGTTCTTCACCGCCTTGGTGACGTAGAGGGTGGGCTTCTCAGAATTCATATAAGGCTCACACTAGAACATCGCTGCCATGCGGTTATAGGTTTTTCCGGCGAATACCCGTTGATGCCGGTCGATATGAAACCTGATTCATGTTGTTGGGCTGCGCCGTATAATGCCGTTTTCCACTAATATTATTTTAAATTTAAAATAGAACGTATTTACTCTATATAGCGAGGGATGCCTTGTGTACTCGCCGATCGACCCGGAGTTCTGCGACCTCCCGTGCAGGGTGCTCATGGACAGGAGCGTGCCCACCGTCGAGGGATCGGAGCGGCTCACGGGCATAGTTAGAAGGCTCATGGAGAACTATCACGGCGACGTGATCGCCTTGGAGGAAGGCCAGCCCATAGGGTGCTTCAACATGTTCGACGCCGTGAGGTGGCTCACCGAGCCCGAGGTGCATCTGAGCGACATCCACGTAAGGGACGTGGTCTGCACCCCGGTGATCTCTGTGGACATGGAGAACACCGTGGAGGAGGCTCTGGGCGTGATGCGGAAGTACGCGATAACGAGCCTCGCGGTGACCGAGGCCGGGCGTCTGAAGGGCTACATCACCGAGAACGGGATAAAGGAGTGGATGAGCCTGTACCCCCACTACCTCAGGCTGTACCAGGCCACCAGGGAGGGCAGTTGCAGCGCCCTCATGAACGAGATATTCGGGTCAAGGTCTCCAACCGGTTAGCAGCTGCACGAATAATGAGGCGGATGTTAGGTCGGCCGTCGTCCCGGGGTTCAGTTTTCCGCCGCCAGACCACAGCTCTTCGTCCATCCTTCGCACTTCCTCCATGAAGCCGGGTTCTCCGCGATGCCCCAGCACCTGGGCGGCTCTTTCGCTTACCATGTTAGCCTTCGAAGCGCCGCTCTTCCTGACGATCAACGAGTCCGGGTGCCTGGATAATAGGTATAGATAGGTCTCCAGCACGGCGCAGTTGACCGGCTCTCCCTCTCCTAGAAGTTTCGAGAGATGCCTGTGGCCTTCATCGAAGGTCACCGGGAACCCGTGGACCCACTCCGAGCATACGGTGTCCCTGTCCATGCACAGCCTGAAGACCTGGGTGGGCGTCAAACCATCCTCCTCTATCTGCTTCAGGGACGACTCGTCGGCGACATCCAGATCACCCACCTCCCCCAGGGTGTTCCGAGTCATGGCGAGGTCTATGGCCCTGTAGATGTTCACCGTGTCCCTCGGCGTACCCGCCGCGACGACCTCCCTCAGAATCTGCCTCACCTTCTTCAACGGCACCCCTCCTTCACCGTAGGAAGCCCCGGCGGCGGCTGCTATAGGTGCGTGAAGCAGCACGACGCCTAGCTGGACGTTGCCGCCCCTCTGCCACTTCAGCATGTCCTCCACCGCCTCCAGTACGGCCTCACCCAGCCCCAGCCTGCCCCAGTCGCCTCCGCTGGATTCGTAGTAAGCCCGGCTGGCGAGGTCCCTGATCGCGGGCGTGGTGGCGACGCTGCCCGCGAGGAAGTGCTCGTACAGGGTCTCAGGCGCGTCCCTGAGCCTGTGTACGTTGCCGGGCTTGGGGTACGCCGACACCTCCAGCAGCCCAGCCAGCGCGTGGCAACGCCCCACGTAGTCCCCTGCCTCGGCTCCCTTCATCATGAAACTGAATGCGTTTCGTCACCTTAAAAGCTGGCACATACACCAGTATCTCTGGGCAAGTTGGACACGGCTTCACGTTTCCTCGAGGGGGACTACATAGAGACGGTTGACGGTCTGTTCTTCGCAGTCAAAGGGCTGCACCACCCGGTGGACTGCGTCGTAGCCACCCTTCGCTACGTCCCCGACCCATACGGGGAGAGGATGAAGGAAGGCGTCAGGTATAGGCGCGTGTACGACCTAGAAGAGACGACCCGGATTCTAGACGCGGAGTATCCCGACTACCTCAACAGGGTCGAAGAGCTCAACCTCGTGCTCCAGACGGTGCCCCTCGACAAGATTAGACGAGTCTACAAGCCGATCGAGCGCCTAGCCGGCATAATGGAGGACCCCGGGGAGGGCCCCGAGGCGCCGACGGCGCGGTTCGCGGAGGCTCTAAGCGACGCAAGCGGGGTGCCTGAAGCCCGCCTCGGCGTATCCGGCTCACTGCTCATCGGCCTCCATCGCCCGGAGTCCGACATAGACCTCAACGTATACGGAGCCGCCGAGGGCATGAAAGTCTACGAGGCCCTGAGACGCCTGAGAAAGGAGCTCGACTGGGTGAAACCCTACGACGACATCACCGTCCAGCCTGTCCTAGATGCACGTTGGGGCAACACAGGCATCGACCTGGAAAAGCTCAGAGACATCGAGAAAGCCAAGGTACTCCACGGCCTAGTCCACGGCAGGGACTACTTCATACGGCTCATCAGGGACATCAAGCAAGACGAGGCGAGCAGGCCGCTGGGCGCCGTCACCATCAGGGCCACGGTGACCGACGCAGCGGGTTCGATATATACTCCCTGTCTGTACCGCCTGGAAGACGCCGAGGCCCAGAGACACACGGTTACCGAGCTCCTGAGCTATAGAGGAAAATTCACCGAGATGGCCGAGGAAGGCGAAGCGGTAGAGGCGCGTGGAACCCTGGAGGCGGCTGTACGTAGAGGCGAGAAACGATACAGGGTGGTGCTGGGCGCCAAGGGCGACTACTTGGTGCCCGCGCGGCTCCTCGACGCATAAATGATTTAGATAACCATATTCATGAGGTATTAGCTTCAGATGGTAGGCATGGACACCGGGTTCGCGGAAAAACTGGACACCCTCGGGTTCAGGGAGGGATGCACAGCCGAGATAGTGCTAGTCACCGTCAACCCGGACGGCTCCCCCAACGCAGCCCCCATGGGAGCCAAGAGGACCGGCGCCACCATCTTCGAGTTCAAGCCCTTCAAAACCAGCACCACATACAGTAACCTATCGAGGGACCCCAGGTCAACCATGAACGTCACCAGCGACCCCAAGATTTTCCTGGCCACCGCGTTCAAGGAAGAGACACCCAAGCAGCCCGACATGGACGGCCTCTGTCTCAAGGCTTCTGACGCATGTATTACCTGTGAGAGGATCGAATGCGCGGAGTTCTCAGCAGAAAGACACCTCTTCAGGAACACGGTAAAGGACATGACCGTGCACGTCTCCCACCCCAGTGTCTACAGCAGGGGCGTGGCGGAGGCAGTGGAGGCGGTTGTCCACGCCACAAGAGTAAAAGCCTTCCGCTCGCAGGGACGACACGAAGACGCGGAGGCCTTGGAGGAGAAGGTTCAGGAGTGCATAGAAATCGTCAGGAGGGTCTCGGCCGGGGGCTCACCGGAGGCGGAGACCGTGGACACGCTTGAACACATGCTAGATGGATGGAGGTCTGGGGCATAGAGGTCACCGTAAAGGCGCCAAGCAGGCTCCACTTCGGCATCATAGACATGCGAGGGGACCTGGGAAGGCTCCACGGCAGCGTCGGCGTCGCCACGGAGGAGCCCACCCTAATACTAAGGGCCAGCAAGTCCGACACCGTCTCCTTCGAGGGCTACAGGGTGAGACGCCTCGAGGATTACACACGGAAGGTCCTTGAGATACTCGGCGTCGAGGACGGCGTCAACATAAGGCTGGAGACCGACATCCCGGAGCACTACGGCTTCGGCTCCGGCACCCAGCTCGCTCTCAGCGTCGGCGCCGCCGTGTCGCGGCTATACGGCGTAGACATCAGCGTCATAGAGCTAGCCCATAGTTTCGGCAGATCCAGGCGCTCCGGCGTAGGCACCCACGCCTTCATGAAGGGAGGCTTCATAGTGGACGGAGGCCGCCCAGTCGACGAGCCCGACATGGTGCCACCGCTGGTGTTCAGGGCCGACGTCCCAGAGGAGTGGCGTTTCGTCATCGGCCTACCCAAGCTCAAGGACAGGGTCAGCGGCAGCAGAGAGAATAAGGCGTTCAAACGGCTGGAGCCGCCGCCCCGGAGCCTCGTCGCCGAGGTCTCCCACGTGGTGCTGCTACAGATGATACCCGCCATAATCGAGGAGGACATAGAGGCTTTCGGCGCCTCCATGACCGCCATGGACAGCATGTTCGGCGACTACTGGGTCGAGATCCAGGGCGGCAGGTACGGCCACCCAAGGATAATGGAGGGGGTGAACCACCTACTCGCCGAAGGGGCACACGGGGCCGGGCAGAGCAGCTGGGGCCCCGCCTACTACGGCCTCACCGAGAGCGAAAGCCACGCAGTGGAACTCAGGGACAGCCTGCAAGCCATGCTGGACGAGACGGGTGGCGGCGACGCGTTCTACTCGCGCCCAGACAACGCGGGCGCCCAGATAAGGGTGTCCGGTGACTGAGATGAGGGTTTTATTGGTCACGGGGGCCCTAGCGGAGGCAGAGGTACGTAGACACACGGAGGGCCTCAGCCACAGCTTTGAAGTCCACGCCTTGCCGGTCACCGTCGCTGCATTCATTACCCCAGGCTACGCAGCCAAACAGCTAGGCGGCTTAGACTTGAGCGGCTTCGACATGATTCTACTGCCCGGGGCTGTGAGCGGTGATGTTTCCCCTGTGGAGGAGGCCACAGGTGTACCCACGTATAAAGGGCCGATCCACGCCGCCGACCTCCCCTTGGTGATGAGAGAAGATATAGAGCTCTCTAGGACGGAACCCGCCGACGTGTTTATCGCGGACACCCTCAGATCAAAGGCGCTTGAGGAGATAGAGGCGGCGGACAGGGACTGGCGGAGGGTCCTAGAGGAGAGGGGCGGCCTGGTGCTAGGCAGAGGAGAGAGAAGGGTTCCTGTGGGTCCCGGCTTCCCCATGAGGGTGGCCGCGGAGATAGTCAACGCCCCCCTCCTGGAGCCGGTTCAAGTGACTAGGAGGGCCGCCTACTACGAGTCCATGGGCGCCGACCTGATAGACATTGGAATGCTCGCCCACGACCCGAGACCCGAATCCATACAAGGCATCGTGGAAGCCGTAAGGCGGGCAACAGATATGCCCATCAGCATAGACTCGCTGGAGCCAGCGGAGATCGTGGCCGCCGTGGACCTCGGCGTAGACTTGGTGCTGAGCCTCGACGCTGGAAACATCGAGGAGGCGGCGCCCCTGCTGGGGGACACAGCTGCCGTTGTCCTCCCCACCAACATTAGGGAAGGCGTGTTGCCTAGGGACGCAGGTGAACGCGTCGAGATGATGCACCGGAACATAGCTCTAGCTAGAGAATACGGTGTGGAGAACATCATCGCGGACCTCGTCGTAGAGCCCCTGCTGAAGCCCGGGCTCATGGAGGCGTTAAAGGCGTATCAGCTCTTCCACACGCAGGAGCCTGAGACGCCCATACTCTTCGGCATAGGCAACGTGTCGGAGCTAATTGACGCCGACTCCACGGGTGTCCTCGCCGCCGTGGCGGCGCTGGCGACGGAGGTTGGCGCCGACATGCTCCACGTCCCCGAGTACAGCGTCAAGAACCGTGGCGGCGTCAGGGAGGCCGTGGAGGCGTCCAGGATGATGTTCCTCGCCGAGAGGC
>CAZEMD010000111.1:0-6741 GCA_964513225.1 uncultured Candidatus Bathyarchaeia archaeon
GCGTTCAGTTTGTTTAGGTTTTCATAGTCGGTGAGGCCGTGCTGCTTGGCGACGCTGCTGTACTCGAAGGCGTAGTCCAGACCCCCTGACTGCACCATGCTCACGAGCTCAACAGACTTGTCCCTGATGCTTATCTTGTCCGTGTTCGGCGCCAGGTCCTCTATGGCGCTGTCGATTGTGTAGACCCCTTCACTCTCCGTGACGGTGATGGCGGTGTTGTCCTGCACCAGAGTCTCGAATACCGCGTCGTCTCCGTAGTGCATCTCAGCCAGCTGTATCACCATGGGCGTCCTGTACCCGCACGGGTCCAGGTTGGGGTTGCTGAACCCCCACTTCACGTCAGGCCGGGCGAGTACCTCGTACCAGTTTTCCTCGTCGATCTCGTCGGCGTACCTGCTGGTCTCCGCGTAGGCGAGGGTCATCTCGTTCTTAGCGAAGATTATGTACCAGTCCGCGTAGTCGGGGACCATCATGCTGGGTATGAGGCTGTAGTCGGCCGAAGCCACCACGTCCGCCAGCTCCCCCAGCTCCGTGACCTTCTGGACGCACTGGATGCTGCCCGCGGGCTCAAGCTGCACGTCCACGTTGGTGTGGTCCGACTCGAACCGTGCCTCGATCTCCTCCAGCGGCACCGTGAGGCTGCCGGCGTGGAATACCTTGAGGATCACTGGCTCCTCCACCTCCTCCTCGCCGGGCCTAGTCATGATCATGTAGGCCCCTGCTGCAACGACGATCACCAGCACCGTCGCCACTATCATAGTGTTACGGTTATTCGACATGTTTATCGGTGCATAACGGTCTCTTGGATAAATAAAACCTTCGCCCACAAACAGTCGATATGGTCCACCATGCATAACAGTTTATAGCGACCACGCAGCATGAAATAGAGGCGAAACAAAACTGAACCAGAGACTCGAAGACCCCCACGGCAGACCCGTAAACAGCCTCAGGATAAGCCTCACCCAGCGCTGCAACTTCAACTGCTTCTTCTGCCACCAGGAAGGAGAACACAACCCCGGCACCGAGCTCACCCCAGACGAGATAGAGACAGCCGTAAAAGTAGCCGCAGGGCTCGGCGTCACCAACATAAAGCTCACAGGCGGCGAACCCCTCATCAGAGACGACATAGTCCAGATAGTGCGCCGCGTAGCCCCCCATGTAGACGAGGTATCCATGACCACCAACGCCAGCCTCCTCCAAGAGAAAGCCTGCAGCCTCAAGGAAGCCGGCCTCAGACGCGTCAACATCAGCCTCCACTCCCTCAACCCCCACAGATTCAAGGAGATAACCGGCTGCCCGGACGAGGCACTCGTCAGGAGGGGCGTCGAGGCTGCCCTGCGCTGCGGCCTCCATCCCGTCAAGCTCAACATGGTGGTCATGAAGGACGTGAACGACGACGAGATACCCGAGATGATCGAGTTCAGCAGGGACACGGGCACCGTGCTTCAGCTCATAGAGTTCCAGGAGCTGGAGAACGGCGTCGAGTACTACGAGCGGTACCACGCCGACATCCAGCCGATAGAGGCCGAGCTGGAGAGCAGGGCCGTCAGGGTGGTGGAGAGGAGGCTCCACAGGCGCAGGATATACCACCTGGGGGACGGCGCCCAGGTGGAGGTGGTGCGCCCCATGCACAACAGCAGGTTCTGCGCCTACTGCACCAGGCTCAGGCTCACAAGCGACGGCCGCCTCAAGCCGTGCCTCATGAGGGACGACAACCTGGTGCCCTTCGTCGAGCACATACGGGCGGGTGAGCCGCGGGAGAGGCTTGTCGAGGCTTTCAGGGAGGCGGTGGCCCGCCGGGAGCCCTACTGGAGGGATTAACGTTGAGGATTCATGTTAAGTACTTCGCCAGCTTCAGGGACATGACGGGGAGGCGGGAGGAGACCATGGAGGTCCCCGACGGCGTCACGGTGGAGGGGCTCCGGGAGCACGTGAAGGGGCTGTACGAGAAGATGGCGGACAGGGACCAGGTACTGGTGGCGGTGAACGGCGTCTTCGTTCCACTGGAGACGGTTGTCGTGGAGGGGGACGACGTGGCTTTCTTCCCTCCGGTGAGCGGTGGTTGAAGTGATAAGGGTTCAGAGGGAGGACATAGACGTGGACGCGGTTCTGGAGGCCGTGAAGACCGCGGGCAGCGGCTGCGTGGTCGGGTTCCTCGGCACCGTGAGGGACACCTCAGAAGGCCGGGGCGTGGAGAGGATGAGCGTCGAGGTCTACGAGGACATGGCGGTGAAGCAGCTGTCAGCCATAAGGGACGAGGCGCTCGAGAGGTTCGGCGTCCACCGTGTCGCGGTGGTTCACAGGATCGGCGACCTGGGGGTGGGGGACAGCATTGTCTATATTGCGGTTTCGGCGGGGCACAGGGACGAGGCGTTCATGGCGTGCAGGTACGTCATCGACGAGCTTAAGGAGAGGGTGCCGCTTTGGAAGAAGGAGTACACCTCCGACGGAGAGGTATGGGTGGAGGGAGACAGACGTGAGTGAGAGGGACCCGGTGAGCATGGTGGACGTCTCCGGGAAGGAAGTGGTTCAAAGATCGGCGACGGCCACCGGAAGGATAGTTCTGCGGAGGGAGACGGTGGAGGCCGTTAAGATGGGCAGGGTGAGGAAGGGCGACCCGCTGGCGGTGGCCGAGGTGGCTTCAATACAGGCGGTGAAGAAGACGCCGGACCTCATACCACTGTGCCACAACGTACCCATAGGCTCCGTGGACACCTCGTTCACTTTGGGCGACTCCTACATAGAGGCCAGGTGCAGGGTCACCGCCGTCTACAGGACGGGCGTGGAGATGGAGGCGCTGACGGGCGTCACGGTGGCGCTGCTCAACATCTGGGACATGGTCAAGTACCTGGAGAAGGACGAGGACGGACAGTACCCGGACGCAAGGATCACCGACGTTGAAGTAACGGAGAAATGGAAGGAGAGATGAGAGACCACCCCAGAGACCAGGAGACCAAGACCGTCTTCGCGTTACTAGTCACCAGCGACACGAGGACGTTCGAGACGGACGAGACGGGCCGGACGGCCAAGAAGCTGATAGAGGACGCCGGACACGAGGTGAACCTGTATGGCCTTGTCCCCAACGACGCCGCCGAGATAGAGGGCTGGATCAGGAAGGCAGTCGGCAGCGATGAAGTTAGGGTGATAGTCACCAGCGGCGGAACCGGGATAGGGGCCAAGGACAAGACCGTTGACACGGTACGCGGGTTCCTGGAGAAGACGCTTCCGGGCTTTGGGGAGCACATGAGGAGGCTCAGCTACGAGGAGGTGGGGCTGCCCGGCGTATGGAGCCGGTCCACGGCGGGTGTAGCCCGGGACAAGCTCGTGTTCTGTCTTCCTGGCTCGAAAGGAGCCGTACGCACGGCCCTCGAAAAGATCATTCTGCCCGGCGTCGGGCACATGCTGTGGGAGCTGGACCGAGCATGACGATGAAGCCTTTCACGGAGCTGACCGACAGGGAGAACGCGGTCAAGCTCATCACGGAGAACATAGAGCCCATCGACCGCGTGGAGGAGGTCCCCCTCGACGAGGCCGCGGGCCGGGTGCTCGCGGTGGACGTCGTGGCGGGGTTCGACGTGCCGCCCTTCGACAGGGCGTCCATGGACGGCTACGCCGTGAAGGCCGGGGACACGTCTGGGGCCAGCGTGGACTCGCCTGTACGCCTCAAGCTCATAGGCGTCCAGCACACGGGTGAACTCTACGAGGGTGAGGTCGGCGGCGGAGAAGCATTGGAGATAGCTACGGGGAGCCCCGTGCCGGGGGGCAGCGACGCCGTGGTCATGGTCGAGGACACCGACCTGGAAGGAGAAACGGTCACCGTCTACAAGGAGGTCCAGGCTGGGAGGAACATGGCCCCAGCCGGCGAGGACATGAAGAAGGGCGACCACGTGCTGAGCAGGGGCGCCGTTCTATCCCCCGGGATGGTGGGGGCCTTGGCGGCCCTCGGCTACGCCGAGGTGCAGGTTTACGAGAAGCCCAGGGTGGCCATATACTCCTCGGGTCCCGAGATAGTCCCCCAGGGGGCACCACTACAGCCGGGCCAGATATACGACATAAACAGCTACACCCTGTCGGCGGTCATCGAGGCCAACGGGGGAGTCCCCGTGAAGAGGGGCATCATGCTCGACGACGCCGAGTCCATAGAGTCCGCCGTCATGGACGCGGCGGGGCACGACATGGGGGTCTTCAGCGGCGGAAGCAGCGTAGGCTCGAAGGACCTCTTCGGCGAGGTCATGGAGAGGCTCGGCACGGTCTATTTCCACGGCGTAAGGGTCAAACCCGGGAAGCCCACCCTCTTCGGTGAGGTAAACGGCACCTCCATCTTCGGGATGCCCGGCTACCCCACAAGCTGCCTCAACAACAGCTACGTCTTCCTGGCGCCCGCGCTCCGCCTCATGGCGCGGCTGCCCCCCAGGGAGGCCCGTGTGCTCAGGCTGCCCATGGGGCACAGGATGGAGGCTAGGTCAGACCGAGAGCAGTTCATCACCGTGAAGGTGGAGGACGGGAAGGCGTACAGGGTCTACAAGCAGAGCGGCGACATCACCAGCATGGCCCACGCCGACGGGTACATCATCCTACCCATAGACGTGAGCGTCGTCGAGGAAGGCGAGACAGTAGAAGTCACCCTCCTATACTAGACACGCACCTTTTCACAGGTCTTAAAGCCTCACAGACTTGAAGGGTACCCAGAGATGTTTTCTATGGACTTCGAGCCAGGGGAAGACTACGCCCTGAGGCTGGACGAGGCCGACCCTCTGGCCGGGTACAAAGACAGGTTCTACGGGCTGCCGGGCTGCATCTACATGGACGGCAACAGCCTCGGGCTCATGAGCTTCGAAGCCGAGAGAACCCTTCTACGGGTCATGGATGAGTGGAAGAAGCTGGGCATCAGGGGCTGGAGCGGCGCCGAACAGCCCTGGATAGAGTACGCCGAGAGGCTGGGCGAGCTTCAGGCGCCCATAGTCGGCGCAAACCCCGACGAGCTGGTTGTAACGGGCGGCACCACCGTGAACCTCCACGCCCTCGTGGCCACGTTCTACAAGCCCGAGGCAGGGAGACGTAGGATCCTTGCCGATGAGCTGAACTTCCCCAGCGACCTATACGCGCTGAGCGCCCAGATAAGGCTCAGGGGCGGGGACCCCGACGAGGACCTGGTGCTCGTGAAGAGCAGGGACGGCGTCCTCATCGAGGAAGACGACATAGTCGACGCCATGGGCGGCGACGTGGCTCTGGCGCTTCTGCCCAGCGTCTACTACCGCAGCGGCCAGCTCCTGGACATGGGGAGACTCACCGAGGAGGCCCACGACCGGGGGATACTCATCGGCTTCGACTGCAGCCACAGCGTCGGCGTGGTGCCTCACAGCCTCAGCGACTGGGGCGCAGACTTCGCGTTCTGGTGCAACTACAAGTACGTGAACGGGGGCCCTGGGAGCACGGGCAGCCTCTACGTGAACCGCCGCCACTTCGGCACCATGCCCGGCCTGGCGGGGTGGTTCGGCAACGACAGGAGCACCATGTTCGAGATGCGAACAAAGTTCGACCCGGCGCGGACGGCGGCGGCGTGGCAGATAGGCACAACCACCATGCTCAGCTCGGCTCCCATCGAGGGCAGCCTACAGATGATAGCCGAGGCCGGCATAGGCAACATACGCGAGAAGAGCATCCGCATCACGGGCTACCTCATGTACCTCATAGACGAGATGCTGGGCGACGAACCCTACAACTACGGGGTGGCTACGCCCCGGGAACCCGATAGGAGGGGCGGCCACGTCGGCGTCACCCACGACGACGCGTGGAGGATAACCCAGGCGCTCATCTCCCGCGGCGTCATACCGGACTTCCGTCCACCGAACATCATCAGGCTCGCGCCCATACCTCTCTACGTCAGCTACCACGACGTCTGGAAGGTGGCCATGCACCTGAAGGCCGTCATCGACGGCGGTGAGCATGACGCGTTCAGCGACGACAGGAGCACGGTCACTTAGCCTCTTTTCCATGTATCTCGCTATAAGCGTATTTGGGGATGTTTCCGGGCTTTATAGTCGCCCCCCAAACCGGGGACCCCATCTTGTTTCGTGGGGAGAAGTGTTGTTAGAAGGTGGGCCACCAGCTTTCACGGTTTCGCGAAGCCGAAGACATCACTAATGCCGTAAACGGAGCGTGGTTTAACTTCCGAGTTCGGAATGGGTTCGGGTGGGTCCCACGCCCTTTGGCCGGTTACCCATTTATTCGCCTCAAGGCTTTTCTTTAAACGTTTCGGTCAAAACGAAGTCCACGACCCAGACCACTTGGTCCGGGTCCCATTCCCCGTATATCCCGGCCCAGGCCTCCTTGAACTCGTCAACGCTGTCGAATCCCTCCTTCCTGACGTCGCCGGGGGTGACGTCGCCTAGGCGCTGCGTGCGTAGGTCGGTGACGGTGATTCGGGTCTGGAGCCAGCTGTACCCCTTCCTGAGCCGGTACTCGCCGCCTACCTTGACGTTGGGGCGGCGCTTTCTTCTTGTCTGCGTCTTCTCGCCGCCGAGGACTTTGATGAGCAACGGTCTCTTGAAGAGAAGGGTCACTAAGGGATCATTCCGTGTCTGTTCCCGTTTATGGTTTGTGTGGCTGGGGGTAGATTTATATGGTGAAATGGGGTGCTGTGTTTTTGGCGGGGCCGTGGTCTAGTGGCTATGACGTTGGGCTCCAGAAAGTACAACAGGCTTGACTGACCCTCCGGGGGATGAAGAGTTTCTGGAGCGG
>CAZEMD010000112.1:0-6732 GCA_964513225.1 uncultured Candidatus Bathyarchaeia archaeon
CCATTATATCCACTTAAAAATCCGAATCCGTTTAAAGTTTTACCAAGGGCTCATCCAGATTGGTGATACATGCCAGAAAGGATCGGCCGTGTATATCAAATAAACGCGGTTTCATTAGTTGAGTTTATTTTATACTGTTCCTTTAATTGGGTAAGGTTGGCTACCCGTTTTGAAGGCATCTAGAATACTGGGCATAGGCATCATGATCATACAGCTTGTGAGCGTGGTCGGGTTCACGGCCGGGTTCCACACCATATTCGAGGTATACAACACCGCCATCCCGGGGGGTGCAGGCGGAGGCACCGAGATCGAGATGACGGACCCCGTGGTCATCCCCTACAGCGTCTCGCCCCGGAACCGTGGCTACCTCGCGGCAGAGCTGACGGTGACCTTCAGCCTCGTCGCGGAGGAGGAGGTGATAGCCACGGAATCCATGGAGGTGACGATACCGCCGCGGGAGCAGGCTTCCATAGACCTTGAGTTGACGATTCCGCTCAGCACCGCGCAGACGTATCTGGGTGAGGGCTCGAACGCGGAGTGGGTGCTGGAGCTGGGGATAACCACCCTCTACGATCTCGTGACTTTCTCGAACATCATCACCATGCCGGGAGGAGCCCAGTGATATCGAGCAAAAAGATACGCCCCGTCTTCTCCGCGATGATAACGCTCATACTATTCGTGGTCGTCCCCTACCTGCTACCCGATTACATACCCCCTCACATCAACGCGCTCATCGTTGAATCAGGGATCGACCTAGACTGGTTCCTGAACCAGCTCATGGTGGTGGGCGCCGTCACGGCAGCCATAACTCTGGTGAAGGGGCTCGCGGGCAAGACCAGCCCCGTCTGGCTGCTGGCCTCCCTAGCCCAGAACGTGTCGAGCCTCGTCTTCACCCTGATTCTGCTCGGGGCAGGCAACATAATGAGCCTCGGCGTCGTGGAGTTTACCATGTACGTGGAGAACGCCACGAACTACATCATGATGAACATGCGCGTCCTCGTCTACCTCAGCATAGAGGTCGTCGCCCTCAGCATGATCCGATCATACCTAGTGTGGAGAGAGGCCCGTGTAGAGGCCGCGCCCCCGGGGAGAATCCCGGCGTAGCGTCTCAAACATTTTTACGCGATCGATTCACACGGATAGGCATGACCATCAGGGTCGCCGTGAGCGGAATCCCCCGCGGATACCAGTTCCCCAGGCCCGACGGGAACTGGCTTCAGGAAAAACACCGGAGAAGAATACTGGAGACGAGCCCAGACATAGAGCTCATCGAGGTACCAGCAGACCGGGTGAAGGGCGACGAGGAAGCCGAGGTGGTGCTCGCCGAAGGAGGCAACAGGACCCACTACCCCGGTGAGCTCGACTGGGAGGACTATGAACGGTTTTTCACGCCCAGCCTCAGGTGGGTGCAGCTCTGCAGCACGGGGTTCAGCGACAACATAACCCCGGAGATACTCGACGGCACGGTGACGCTCACAAACGCGCCTGGCCTCCACACGGTGCCCATCGCGGAGAGCGTCGCAGCCGCCATGCTCGCCCACGCCAAGAACCTCAAGCAGAGAAGACTCGACCAGATGGCCCACAGGTGGACCCAGCTACGGAACGACGAGCTCCACGGACGCACGGCGCTGCTCATAGGCCTCGGCAACATCGGGAGAAGGGCGGCACGCCTCTGCAAGGCGTTCGACATGAAAGTGATAGGCACCAAGCGCAGGGTGGAGCCCGTGCCCAACGTTGACACGGTGTTCCCAGCGGAAGAACTCCTTGACAGCCTCCCGGAGGCGGACTACGTCGTGGTGGCCGCGCCCCTCACCCCCGAGACCATGCACATGCTGGGGGAGCCCGAATTCAAGGCCATGAAGCGGTCAGCCTACTTCATAAACGTCGGCAGGGGCAGGATAGCCCACGAGCCCAGCCTTGTCCGGGCGCTGCGAGAAGGCTGGATAACCGGCGCCTACCTGGACGTGTTCGAGGCGGAGCCCCTGCCCGAGGGCCACCCCCTCTGGGACGTGGAAAACGCGTTCATAGTGCCCCACGACAGCCACAGCAGCCCCCACATCGGCGACAGGGTCGTGGACATCTTCACAGAAAACCTCCGCCGCTACGTGGAAGGCGAGCCCCTACTCCACGTCTGCGACCCCCGGCGGGGATACTAAGCATTTTTTAGCCACCCGCCTAAATAATATGAAATTCAAGGAGGCCCCGGGTTTGACTATACACGCCATAGTACACGGAGACGACGTGGACGGCCTGACATGCGGCGCCTTCCTGCGCCGCCTCACGGGCTGCAGCGTGTACATGGCCAACTACGACAACTTGGAACACGCCCTCGGCATGGTCACGCCCCCAGTGAAAACCCTCTACGTCTGCGACCTCAACATCAGGGAAGCCCTCCTGCCCGAGCTACTGAGGATCAGGGAGTTCGCCGACATCAACATAATCGACCACCACCAGATCAGCGACGAGCTCATGGAGAGGCTCCGAGAAGCCGGCGTCAGCGTGGCCCTCGACACCAGGGACTGTGCCGGCGTCCTAGTCTACGACGCGTTCAGGGACGAGCTGGGCCCGGAGGCGGCGAGGATCGCGGCATACGCCGCCATCTCGGACATGTTCGAGGACGGCCCCCTGGGCAGCCAGATACTCGCCAAGATAGACCGCAAGTTCGCCCAGCACGAGGCCCAGATACTCACCCACGCCCTGAGCATGAACCAGACCATAGACTTCAAGAGGGTCATCATGGACGAGCTCAGCAGGTACGGCTACCCCCACAGGATACCCGGGGCCGTGGATCTGGCCGTCCAGTGCCTGGAGGAGATGACGGACATGAAGGAACGGATATCCGCCAACGCCGTGACGGTGGGCCGCATGGCGTACATGGAATCCGTGAACGATTACAGCACAGGCGGCATCGCCAACCTAATAATCGACACCCTGGGCGTGGACGTGGGCGTCGGCTACAAGACGAACGGCGAACACGTCAACATAAGCCTCCGCGGCGAGCTAATGCTGGAGGAGCACCTGGGCGACATATCCAGCGACCTCGGCGAGAGGTACGGCGGCTTCGGCGGAGGACACCAGAGGGCCAGCGGAGTCAAGATACCCAAGGAGCACCTGGAGGCGTTCCTGGCGGACCTCTCTGAGATACTCAGCTAGAACCCATGCGGCGCCGCCACTCCACCATTCTCCTGAGGTTCTCCACCCGCTCCCCCAGGCTCTCGATCCTCCCCGGGTCGAAGGGCACCCAGCGCGTCTCCCCCGACTCGACGCCGGTGAGCTCTCGAGCCCTGCACACGGTGACCCTGCACTCCAGTTCTCCCCCGCGCTCCTCTGAGCACGTGAGGCAGCCCATGGCGCGGGCGAGCCTCAACAGCCTCACCCTTTTGAACGGATCGTCGAGGCCGTAGTAGTCCGCCGACGCGTAGCGTATTTCCTTCTCCCAGCCGGTGTCGCTGTAAAGCTTGTACCGGTCGCCGCCCAGCGTCTTGGTCACTGGGCGGAATATGCGCTGATATACGCGGAGCCGTATCCTCCGCCCCTCGTAGACGACAGGAAGCCCCTTGTCGGGCACCCTATGTCCTCCCGCGGGGGCTGGCAGCCTGGACCACTTCCAGGATGTCGGTGTACGCCTTAGACGGGTCGCCGCTGCCAAATATGTAGCTCCCCACGGCCACCGCGTCGGCGCCCATCTCAACGGCAAGGGCGGCTGTCTCCGGGTTCATGCCGCCGTCCACCTCCAAGACCAGCTCCGGGTCCATGGCCCTGAGGGCCTCGACCTTCCCCAGGCACCGCGGCAGGAAGGGGGAGCCGTACCGCCCCGGCTCCACCGCCATGACGAGAACCCCGTCGAGCAAGGGGATGAACGGGGCCACGGCCTCCACGGGCGTCCCCGGGTTCACCGCCAGGAAAGCCCCCAGCCCACGGGTCCTCGCCCCGGCCACGGCCCCCGCTACGTCCCCCACGGCCTCCACGTGGATCACCACCGAGTCGGCCACCCCCAACAGCCTGTCCATGTGCCTCGACGGGTCCACGGCCATGACGTGGCCCTGGTACCTGAGCCCCGCGGGCAGCGTGTAATCGAAGTCCAGGGACTTGCCGGGCACGAAGACGCCGTCCATGACGTCCAGCATGACGTGGCCTGCGAACCCCGTGACCACGCCCAGCCTCTCGTCGAGCTCCGCTTGGTCCCCGGCGATTATCGCGGGCAACACCGTCACCATCGTGGCTCCCACCTCAATACGGTTAACGTGGTTATTGTTTTTTCCTCCCGAAAAAACGTCACTTTGTTTAATAGAGGATGGTAACGTCCCAATATGTTGTGACGATGCTGCGTCAGTGTAAGGCTTGAACACCGTCCACAGTTTAAACAGAACACAATTTAACCGCAACCACCTTAATCAAAAAACACCCACAAAGACACAGGCAAAATAACCGCCCCTTATAACAGAGATATTTTATATGCAAAAAGAATATACATATTTAAACATCACAACCAACAACCAGAGTGAGGTGTGGATCGGGCCCCGATGCCCGGTGGGGGGGAGACATGGACAAACGGAAGCCCATAAGGATACTTCATGTTGACGACGAGGGCTCCCACCTCGAGTTCACGAAGATCTTCCTCGAGGAGCTGGACGAGGAGGTCGTCGTGGACTCGGCCACCAGCCCCCGGGAGGCCCTGGAGCTCCAGGAACAGAGAGGCTACGACTGCATAGTAAGCGACTACAAGATGCTGTCCATGGACGGCATCGAGCTCGCCCAGAAGGTCAGGGAGAGGAGCGGCGTCCCCTTCATACTCTACACGGGGCAGGGCAGCGAGGAGGTGGCCGAGCAAGCCTTCGAGGCCGGGATAGACGACTACATCAGGAAGGAGCCCGAGCCCAGCCACTACCAGATCCTGGCCAAGCGGGTCCGGCAGAACGTGGACAAGTACAGGGCCGAGCAGCTTTACAGGAAGGTGGTGGACGAGAGCCGGGACGGCATCATCATCCTCTCGGGCATGGAGATCGCTTTCATGAACCAGGCTGCCGCGACGCTCTTCGGCTGCAAGTCACCCGACGGTTTCATCGGGAGAAGCGCGCTGGAGTACTTCGTGGAGCCCGAGCGGAAGCTCAAGGAGTGTATCGATGTCTCCCCCGACGAGGACGAGGGCTCCCACCTCTTCGAGGCCAGGTACAGGACGGCCAGCGGCGCCATCCGCGTAGCCGAGGTCTCGTCCTCGACCATCAGCTACCTGGGCCAGATGGCGCACCTCTGCTTCTTCAGGGACATAACCCACAGGAAACGGGTGGAGGAGCGGCTGGCCGCGCTGCACAGGCAGGCGTCGAAGCTGGCGCGGCAGAGGACCCTGGAGGAGGTCGCGGAGACCACGCTGGACATCATGCAGACTGTCTTCGAGTACCAGCTTGTCTCGTTCCAGGTGGTCGAGGACGGCCACCTCAACACGGTTATACTCAGGGGGGCGCCGCCGCTGAAGCTGTCACTGCCCCTGGACGGCAGGGGCATCACGGTGAAGGCCGCTCGGGAGAGGCATAGCATACTGGTGAACGACCTCAGGGGCTGCGAGGACTACTTCAGGGGCTCTATGGACTCGTTGAGCGAGCTCGCTGTGCCAGTGGTCCTCGACGGGGAGACGGCGGCGGTGCTCAACGTGGAGAGCATGGAGCTTGACGACTTCACTGAGGACGACAGGAGGCTCCTGGAGACCCTCACGTACCACGTGGCGTTCGCCATGAACAGGAAGAAGGGGGGCAACGGGGTGGAGGACGCCGTGAGGGCGGTGCGGCTGAACTACGCGCTTGGGCGGCTGGAGGACGCCGAGAAGGTGAGCAGCCTCGTGCGGGGGCGGCTCAGGGACAGCCTGCGCTCCATAAAGAACGCGTCGGGCATACTTCTGGATCAGCCGGAGATGCTGCCGGATCTGGCGTCCTCGATTGACAGGGAGGCGGACCAGGCGTCCAGGGTGGCCGAGATGATCACCGAGACCATGGAGGCCGGGGGGAGGGACGGGGGCTTCGTGGAGATGAACCAGATCGTCAAGACGGTGATGGAATCCATCTACATCCCCCGCAGCGTCGAGACCAGGGTGTCCTACATGAGCGGGCTTCTGGTCTCCGAGGTGAGGGGCGACAAGATGACCAGAGTCATCGAGAACCTGGTGAGGAACGCCGTGGAGGCCATGCCCGACGGGGGGACGCTTGAGGTCAAGATATCCCTCGTGGAAAGAAACGCCAAGATCGAGGTCAGGGACGAGGGCGGCGGCATACCGCCGGAGGCGTTGGACAGGCTGTTCGAGCCCTTCAACTCCACCAAGCAGGGCCACGCGGGCCTGGGCCTGGTGTTCTGCAGGCGGACCCTGGAGTATATGGATGGCTCCATAGAGGCCGTTGCGGGTGACAAAGGGACGGCGATGGTGGTCACTGTCCCTCTGAGAAACCTTTAGAAAAATAGTGGGAAAAATGGGCTGACTACTTGACGGCCTTCTTGCTCTTTATCTTGATGACCTTGGGCTTGTCCTGTTTGATGGTCACCGTGTTGCCTTTCTGGAGCAGGAACGGGCTGTCTACACTCGCGAGTACCACGGTGGTCCTTATCTTGCCCTCCAGGTCGGGGTTCACCTTGCTCCCCCAGATGACTCGGGCGTCCTTGCTGACCTTCTCCATGACCATCTCTCCGGCTCTGTTGATGTCCTCGAGGGTCATGTCCTCGCCGCCCTCTATGTGTACGAGGGCCCCT
>CAZEMD010000113.1:0-6709 GCA_964513225.1 uncultured Candidatus Bathyarchaeia archaeon
TACTTGGGTTAGCTTACAAGGGGAACATCGATGATCCGCGTGAGTCTCCTTCTATCAAGGTGATCGAGGAGCTCACCGCGAACGGGTCCATCGTACGCGCCTACGACCCTTACATCAACAAGGTTCAAGTGGGGGATAGATTGATAGAGTCTGCACCGAGTCTAGGCAAGGCCATCAACGGGGCTGACTGCGCGTTATTCATGGTCGATCACGATTTCTTTAAGAACATCTCGTTGGCTGACTACACTGGAACCATGCGGAGCCCTGTGATCGTGGACTGTAGAAACATATTCGAGACGCACCCGGATAGTATCATCTACCTGGGTATCGGTAAACCAAACAGGTTGGCTGAAATAATCGAATCCCCAATTGAAGCCGATTCGCCTACAGAGAAATGGGTTACCGGTTTAAAGACGATGGATTAAATCAGGTTTCAGCCTTCTTACCACCTCGTCTACATCGACGTTGAATATGCGACGAAGAGAAAAACATCTACTCTGGCTGGTTTATCGAACGAAGAAAAAAAACCTAGATCACTAATAAATAAAACATTTTATCGTTGAATGGAACCTCTAATGGCTAAAACTAAAAGGTATGCTAAATGCAGATCAGAAAAACAGATTTAACCGATTTTCTTATTTTAGCATCGCCTTTATGCCCCTTATTTATAGGCGGATCGTATCATGGGGTCCTGTTAAATTTCGTCAGGTTCCTTTTGGGCGTCACAGTTCCAGGATACTACGCATCAATTTATTTCCACAAGAAACACGGTTTAAGCCTGGACGAGTTCCTCGTCGTAGACTTTGTGTTCAGCTCTCTGTTAACTATGTTCAGCTACACCCTTCTAACCATGTCATTGTCAAACGTCACGTATAGCCATGCATGGATCGCGGTGTTCATGCTGTCCGCATGTTCATACTTGGTGCTGAAAACATTCGACAAAACCCGTGCCCCATCCATAAGGACGGATATACTTCCACTTTTTGCGGCGTGGATCTGCGCGCTGCCCGCGGTAATCGTTGTAGGTAAGCTGATTCCTAGGGAGTTCTGGCGAGGCCAGGACCTCTGGGGGACGTACACCTACGTAAGGGGTCTCCTAGAGACAAGCGGCTCACCGGGGATCTATTACGAATACATCGGCTCGCACGTCCGGGCCCATAACTTCGGGTTCTACTACATGATCACAGCCTACACCCTCTTGACTGGGTTCTCGATCGAGTCCGTCCTGAGGTATGGCGGCCTGTTTCAATCCATCTTGTTCTCCTTGACGGTCTACGTTGCTTTGAAGAGACACTATGGGACCGTCGGCGGCCTGATCGGGTCCTCGTCCATCTTCATCCACCCTCAGATAGGGCAGAGGTTCGTCTCGATCCTCAGAGAGGACTTCGGCGTCATATACCTAGTGTTCACGTTTTTTTTCCTGACGCTTAGAGCCGGTGAGAATAAGAAGCCTGAACTCATGGACGTCTTGACTCTTACTTTACTCGTAACCTCAAGCGTGGTCATCCATCCGTTGACCCCCGTGTTTTTGATAACGATCCTCGTGGCGGAGTCTTTCAGGAACGCCGTCCAAGGCGACCATCACAAAGCGGTAGAGGTATACTTGTCCATGATTTTCTCGCTGTTCATACTGGTTGTATTCGTTCCCCTGCCTCTTGACTTCTACTCCGGGTTCATGAGATGGTTCTCATCGGAGTTTAACATGATCGTTATCAGGAAACTGGGTGAAAACTTACAGATATTCTTGTCAATAATACTGTCGTTTTACGGTGTGGCATTACTCCTTGTCTATAAAAATAAAAAACGTCTAACAGTGGATAAGATGGATGAGCTATACACGGTCTTTTTGGTTGCCAGCGTAGCCATCTTTGCGCATGTCTTGTTAACGAACCCATACATAGGCGGTTCCCCTCAACCGTTTGAGCTCAGCATGTTTTCACCGGCTATTCTCATCGCCTCCCTCGCTGGGTACCTAATATACAGCAGAAGACTGCCTTTCCCGGTGATCATACTCAGCGCCATCCTGACTCTGCTATCGCTCGTATACTACACTGGTTTATATGTCCCGTTGAAACGGTTCGGCGTCTACGCGATTCTAGTGTTCACCTTTTCAACCACTCATCTATTCTACCATGTTTTTCCTGTATCGGACTTAGAACCCGGCCTGAGAAAATCGAGCCTCGACAACTTAACTCGTAGAGCCAGGGCGTGGGTTTCACAAAACAAGTTCTCTCTCCTGGTGCTGTTCCTAGTGGTCTCCTACGGGCTCCACGAGACGGCTGGTTTCAGAAGACGATCCCCCATCTTTTCCGGCTCAGACATCCAGTACGGCTACATGTTCAAAGACCAACTAAACGACAGCTCCCTAGTCTACTCCAGCGACCAAATGCAGGAACTGGTATGGTATGTAGACGTCCCGCATGGTAACCTAGTCACAGACATCGACCACCATAGAAACATCTCGGAGATACTCAACCAGTCCTCACCCTACCTCCTCTCCGACTACCTGACACAATACTACAACGTCTCAACCTTCTACTACTGTGTCTCGGGCCTCAACGAACAGGTATATGGACTCATACATGAGCCCCTTTTCGAGTACTACTCAGAGAGGGACGTTTACGGGCCGATGGTAGTCTACACCTTCAGGGTACCCATAACGCCCACTAACCTACCCGTGAATAAGATAAAGTTCATAGACGAAACAGATCTTCAGCACGGCCTTGAAGACGTAGAGACCATCAGCAACGTCGTTAGACAAGACGACCAGTACTACACCCTAGCGAAGAATGTGGGCGACCCAGGATTGTTCCTTTACACTTCAATGGATGGACATACGTGGCACCGGGATGCAGTAATAAGTAACAGCGAAACCCGATCGCCTTATCTGGTGTCGATGAACGACGAGCTAACCGTTTACGGCCAGGACCCTGTGTCATGCTTGATCACCCGATACGTTATCAATAACAATAGCCTGATCCAGGAGACATGGCTGCTAACCGGAGACGCAGAACACGTCTACCAGGAGTACCCCGTGGTCTGGCACGCGAACGAAACTTGGCACATGATTTACTGGGAGACCAAAGAAGGGGAAGACTACAAAACTGGGCTGGTTTACCTAACCAGCCGTGACGGAGTTCAGTGGAGTTCTGTAGATACATGCCTCGACTGGGTTCTCGCCGACGAGGCAGGCAGGATGTATAGCTGGCAAAAGATACAGTTGACCGACGCGGTGCCGATCAACGGAGGCATTTTATTCCACTCGAGATATCTGGCGCAGGACCAGCACCACAACAAAACGTACTGGAGAACCGGTACTATATACCTTGAGCAGGGGGTCACCCAGAACATAGCGGTTGCGAAGAGCTACATGTACAAGTCTGACCTAAACAGCACCAGAAATATACGGGATCTTAGATACTATGAGACTCCGGGCGGGGAGAGGATAATCTACTATTCTGTAGAAGGTGCCGGGGTACACTTTGGAGAGCCGTCGGATCACCAAGGAGTTCCTGATAAACAAATAGTCAAACCTTAGAAAAGCATATAGGGAAAATCGGAGATTCCAGTCCTACAAAGAGGTTATCGTCTTAGAGATCAAACCGCAAGGTGCGGTTAATAACCCAGCAAGTCATCACGGAATAAACCTACTGAATGAATAATTCCCATAACAATAAAACAGTTTAAACCTAAAGAAGAAAAAGCCTAGGGTGGCTGGTGACTCACCCGTTTAACGATTTCGAGTTCAGAAAGTTGACGTAGGAATTCAACCATGTTGGCAACAGCGTATTCGATTAACTTCTCACCAGTTTCTTTGCTCGCCTTTGACGGGTCTCCAAGGTACCCGTCGTCAGATAGCTCATCGGTGTTCCAGTTCCCCGTGAAGTTTACGCCCGTGTACTTGGCGGTGCCCCAACCCACATAGTCCGGGAGAGGGAACCTCGGGGGCACTGGGTTCTTTGGTATCTTCTCAACTCTTACGTGCTCTCCTAAGGCCATCATCAGTGAGGTCTCGGTCTCTCCCGCATGGGAAGAGCCTCCGGGCCCCGCCTTCAAAGTCTTCTTCGCCACGTTCAGTTCGTCGTCCACGTGGCGGATTCCTGATGTCACGAATATCATGGCGTCTGTGTTGTCGTATAGCCTCCTTGCGACGGCGTCCAGCACCGTCCTGTTGCCGCCATGGCTGTTCACTATCACTATCTTCCTGAACCCGTAGTGCGTGAGGCACCAGCAGACATCCACCAGAACCTCCGTTAATGTCTCAGGCTTAAGCGACACAGTTCCAGGGAAAGACATGTGGTGAAGCGACATACCGAAGTGAATGGGAGGCGCGACGACCACCCTTATCCCCGTTTCCTCGTAGAGCCGTTTAGCAGACCTTTTACATAGCTCGTACCCGATGACGGCGTCCGTCTTCACAGGAAGATGCGGTCCATGCTGCTCTGTGGAACTCACCGAGACGATTGCCATGTCCGTCTCAGCTAATGCTTCTTTTACCTCAGGCCAAGTCATCTCAGCCAGCAAGAACTTCTCATAACCCTCGCTACTCATACAAACCATGTAATACTATCTTTTCGTATCAAAAAAAATTTTTTAACGAGAAAAAGGATTAAATCTTCTCTAGTTCTACAAGTGTCTTCGAATCCTCTATGCCCAGAGTGCCTTTTAGCTTGCCTTCGATTGCGTGTAGCTCGACATTGACGTCGGCATGCTCCTTGGTCCCCCAGCGGGCGTATTCCTCCGGGATACGGTAGCTGAACACGCCGGAGACCTTTCCGTTTTTCGCCTCGAACTCACCGGGCGTGATGCTTTCCCCCGTGGGGCCTTTTACCTTGGCTGTCGCCTCGTCCTCTATGATGAGCTCAAAGTTGTGGAACCCTGACGAGTCGTGGTATTCTCCTCTCCATGTGCCATCTAGCTCCATGTCCGTGTCTACTTTAGGCGTCTCCGGCGTATACCTCGGTAAGGTCGTCGTTCCTACGCTGAAGCTCATAGCCCGTCCGTCCGCCCCGTACTCGAACGTGACCTCGTACCCATCGTACGACGGTCCGTGAGCCCTGTACCGTGTGTCGTCGATCCTGTCCAGAAGCACTGCCGTGTCCATCGTTAGGTATCCGTTCCTTACGGCCAACGCGGTTTGACGCGTCTCGTCTCCGTAGATCCCACAGATCTTGTCCCAGTTGCCGGGAGTCTTTTGGAGGCCCGCGCCGATGGACGGCTTCTCTCCCATGACCGTCCTAAGCACCGTGGGGGACGGCGGCCTCCACCCCGAGCCGTCCTGGAGGTTGCTGAGCCAGCACACCCCCACACTCTCCGCCGGGTAGAAGCACACGTTGTTGGTGTAGTCGGGCAGCCCCCCTGTATGGTTGAGCATTACGTGGCCGTCGTGGATGCTGTAGAACCAAGTCAACGCCATGCCGCTCCCGGAGTTGCCTGAGGGGGCTTGGAGTCGATGCATCTCCTTGATGGTCTCTTCCTTTAGTATGCGCCTACCCTTGAAACCCCCGCCGCCCATGTTCATGATCAAGAAGTTGGCCAGGTCGAGGACGGTGGAGTAGAGACTCCCCGCAGGGTCCTCGGGCATGGTGCCTAGGATGTAGGGTTCCACGGGTATCAGCGGTTTATCCGGCCCCCCGGCCCGCTTGTAGCCTTGAGCCAGGCTGCCGCGGATCTCGGGGGTGAGGGTGAACGCGCTTGACCTCATCTCCAGCGGCTCCAGCACGTTCTCGGCGACATACCTGTCATAGCTCTTCCCTGAGAACAGCTCTATGAGGTACCCGGCTATCATGTACGCGGTGTTGCAGTAGGCCCACATCTCTCCCCTTGGCCTGACCGCCCGCGCCGCGGACCCTATGTAGCTCTTCATGGTCAGGGGTTCCTCGTCCATCAGGTAGATGGGCGGCACCCGTGTGGGCATGCCGCTGCGGTGAGTCAAAAGGTCCCGGATGGTCGGCTCCTCCCCCTGCACGCCCCGGATCTTGACGTCCAGGTGGCTGTTCGCCCCATCGTCCAGATCGAACTTGCCCTTCTCCATGAGCTGGAGGAGGCCGACGGTGATCACGGGCTTTGTCACAGAGGCGCACCTATAGACCGTCTCCGGCTCCGCTCTCTTTTTCTTGTCGACGTCGGCGTACCCAAAGCCCTCGGCCCAGGTCACCTCCCCACCTTGTATGACCGATATACTGGAGCCAGGATGCTTCCGGCAGGCAAGCTCGGCTTCGACAAACCTCTCTACGTCCTCCACGACGTGTTTGTCCAGCATGATGAATCAGTCCAATATCCTCAGGTAGAGAGATAAGATTAACCTCCGCGAGTCCGAGGAGGAGTCACCTACCCTGTTATATAACTCTCCCAACATAGATTCCACCGATTTCTATGGGTCGAAACAAGAAGTACGACGGCTACAAACCCTACCAGTACCTCGAGCCAGGTCGAGACTACCGGGAGTTCAAGCTCCGCAGAGCAGTGATCCCGGATTGGTGGGAGCCGGTCCCCCTCAGCAAGACGGAGGATGAACGCTTCGAGAAGATAATGGAGAGCAACGTCGTCATAGACCTCCACGCCCACCCCGACATCAGCCCTGAAGACCCCTTCGAGAACAGGGACTTCGACAGGGAGGGCCGCAACTTCCTGGCCTACGGGGCCCTCGCATCAAGCGGCCTCGACTGCGTCTTCGACAACATGCAGGACGGCAGCAGCTTCATCAACA
>CAZEMD010000114.1:0-6709 GCA_964513225.1 uncultured Candidatus Bathyarchaeia archaeon
CATGGAGATCGCCCGCATCCTAGCGAAGGAGAGGGACAACCTCAAGCGGAACATGAGGTTCATCCTGTTCGGCGCAGAGGAGATAGGGCTCCACGGCAGCAGAGCCTACGTCAGAGACCACCCCGAGCTGATGCCCAAGACCAGGTTCATGCTCAACTTCGACGCCGCGGGCCGAGCAGGCCGCCAGGGGTTCTGCGTACACGGCTGGCCGGGGCTGGACCCGTTCTTCAAGGAGATCATAGCAGACATAGGGGTGGACCTGCCCCTCTACAGCCGCGTCGGCCCCTACAGCGACCACTGGCCGTTCCTGCTGGAGGGGGTGCCCACCGCCACCATGGGAGACCCCGAGGAGGCGCGGAGACGCGCCGGTAGGGGGTTCGGGCACACCAAGTTCGACACCGTGGACAAGGCGAACATACGCGCCATGCGCGAGTGCGTGGCCAACGCCGGGGTGGCGGCGGTGCGCCTCTGCAACGCGGATGATTGGCCCGTGGAGCATAGAAGTAAGGAAGAGATCGACGGGATCATAGAGGACGCGGGTATCCACGAGACGGTTCGCCTAGGCATCCAGCTGAAGGAGTACCTCGAGGCCCGGAAGGAAGAGCTCCCCCCGGAGGCCCTCGTCTACTTAGAAAGGCTCTCCGGCAGCATGGAAGAAGTCATCTAGCAACATATATGGGCTAGCGTTTTCCTATGCTCATCGGTTTTTTAATCTTAAAGCCACCACCAAGGCGAGGCAGCTGAAAGCGATGCTCGCCGCGAAGGTGCCTCTTAGGCCGAAGCCCTCGAAGAGGAATGCTCCTAGGAGGGGGGCCGGGAACACGATGATGCCCCGCAGGCCGTGGATGCTGCCGTAGAGACTTCCCCTCTCGCTCTCCGGCACAGCTTTGGCTAGGAGGCTGTTGTAGGAGGGGTCCCATAGCCCCATGGCTAGGCCCCTGAAAACCTGCAGGACGATAAGCACCGGGAACGATCTGAACACAGCATAACCCGCGAAGCTACAGATGGATAGCAACACTGAGGCCCTGAGGAAGACCGGGGACCCGTATCGGTCAACCAGGTTGCCGACGGGGATGAGTGCGAGGGTGGTGGTTGCCGTGGCGACGGTGAAGAGCACGCCTATCTTGATGAGGCTGAGGCCGAGGGACTCGTACAGCATGGCGACTAGGATGCCCCTGTTGACGGCCCAGCTGAACCTGTCGAGTATTGAGAGGAGGTAGATGTCACGCAGGTCGCCTCTGGGCTTCAGGACGCCGACGATGTTCCCCTTGACTGCGGCCCAGTCCATGGGCCTCCTCTCTTTCAAGGTCTCCTCGACGCCGAAGAGGAAGACCAGCGTCGCCGCCACCTCGCCTATGAGGACGAGCCTTATGACGTTTACCAGCCCCAGGTTTTCCCCTATGTACCCGGCGAATAGCTTGCCGTAGAGGCCGGGTAGGAACCATGTGAGGCT
Organism: uncultured Candidatus Bathyarchaeia archaeon; assembly: GCA_964513225.1. Taxonomy (GTDB): domain Archaea; phylum Thermoproteota; class Bathyarchaeia; order TCS64; family TCS64; genus RBG-16-57-9. The sequence goes on from CAZEMD010000114.1 coordinate 1,454, forward strand.
CAGGAGGCTTATGGATAACCCGATCTTGTTGGCTTCGACGGACTCGGCGAATATGGGGTAGAAGCTGGGCTCGCCGAGGCTGTCGGCTATGCTGTATAGCACTATGACGGGTATGAGCCACCTCCAGTCCCGGGCGTAGACGCTGATGAGAAGCCCCGCTATGCTTGCCAGGTAGTAGCCGTTGATGGCTGTCTTGCGGCCCCAGCTGTCACAGAGCCTCCCCGTGACGAACTGGAGGCCGTTGGTGACCAGCGTCCAGAGGCTCTGCATGCCGCCTATGGTGGCCATGCTGCCGCCTAGGCTGATTATGTATGGCTGCCATACGAGTTCATGCATCTGCCACGCGGTGCCCTCGATAAGCCCACTAGCCACTAGCCCCGGTATGTTCCCGCGTAGGGACAGGCTTTCGCGTAGCTTTTCGATGTAACCCAAGTCTCGGCACCGCTGATCATGTGGACCCGTAGAACGCTGACCGCCGATATAAATCTATGTCAATGTAAAGGTAAGCATGTTGATCGTCTTCTTTTTTATGTTTGTCACCTTTTTTTCTCCATGATCCCTTCAGTAGATATCGGCGAGAAAGCCGCGGAGATCACCGAGCCTTGGTCTCCCCTTGACGTGGCGTACATAAACGACCAAGTCATAAGGTTGGCGCTGTTCCACGGCGAGTACCACTGGCATAGGCACGCCGAGGAGGACGAGCTCTTCTACGTCGTCAAAGGCGAGATCACCATAGGGTTGAGGGATCAACCTGACGTGGTCTTGGGGAAAGGCCAGCTCTGCGTCGTCCCCAAGAACGTCGAGCACCGTCCCGAGAGCCCTGAGCCCTCGGTTGTGCTCCTCTTCGAGCCCCGAGCACTGAAGAGCCGGGGAGACTGACCCGCCGAGGCGGCATTGATAGTCTTATATCCCTTGCAGCCGTCTTTTCATCGGTGAAACTATTGGCTAACCCATACTTGGATGTCGATAAGAAGGTCATGGCCGAGATCTACACGAGCTCGGAGCCCATGGACAACCTTGAGATCCTCTGTGACGTCCACGGCAGCAGGTTCCCCGGCACCCCGGGCGACAAGGGCAGCGTGGACTACATGGTGGAGAAGCTCAAGGAGTACGGCTGCGAGAACGTCCACCACGAGGAGTACACCATCGCCGGCTGGACACGCGGCCCCGCGACGCTGGAGGTCGTGAGCCCAATAGAGAAGAGCTTCGACGTCATCAGCCTTCCCCACAGCATCGGGGACACCGTCGAGGCCAAGCTGGTCTTCCTCGGAGACGGGGCCATAGACGATTACGAGAACCGGAAGGACGAGATAGACGGTAACGTGGTGATGGTGACCAGCGCCAGCCCCCTGAGCATGAAGCGGTTCCTCCACAGGAGCGAGAAGTATATGCGCAGCGTCATGGCGGGGGCCAAGGGCTGGATATTCATGAACCACTACCCCGCCTACGGGCCGCCCACGGGCGGCATCAGCCCCGTGATCCCGGCGGTGGGCATATCGTACGAGGACGGGAGCTTCCTGAGCCGGCTGCTGAAGCGCGAGAAGGAGGTGGTGGTCAGGATCGTGACCACTGACAAGAACCACCCCACGGTCACATACAACGTGGTCGCAGACGTGGCGCCCGAGAAGCCCGTGGACGACGAGTACATAGTGGTCGGCAGCCACTACGATGGGCACGACATCAGCCAGGGAGCAGTCGACCCGGCGTCGGGCACCGTAACCGTGATGGAGATCGCACACAACCTGGTCATGGTGAAGGACAGGCTCAGGCGCCGGGTCAGGTGCATGTGCTTCGGAGCCGAGGAGATAGGGCTCTACGGCAGCAGGGCCTACACCCGCGACCACGAGGAGGAGCTGGACAAGTGCAGGTTCATGCTGAACCTTGACGCCGGCGGAGGCAAGGGCAACAAGGGAGTCACGTTCCACGACTTCCCCGAGCTGGAGCCGCTGGCGGCGAAGTGGGCCGAGGAGATGAAGGCGTATATACCCACCGACGAGAGGGTGAGCCCCTACAGCGACCACTGGCCCTTCTTCCTCAACTCGGTTCCCTGCGGCAGCGGAGGAGATCCCGAGGCCAGGAGGACGAGGACCGGCAGAGGCTACGGACACACCAGGTACGACACGCTGGACAAGGTGGATCTCACTTACCTTCGGCTCGCCGCGGCCAACTACACAAGGTTCCTCTTCAGGGTCGCCAACGAGGAGGACTGGAATCCGCGGAGGAAGACCAAGGAGGAGATCGACGCCTTCATCGAGGAGCAGGGCTACGACAAGACCATCGCCCTCGCGGACCAGATGAAGGAGTACATCAAGGAGAACTACGAGGAGATACACCCCGACACGGAGGCGTTCCTCGAGCGCACCGACGCCTGGTAGCCTCCCCACATTTTTCAACCTTAATTTTTTCAGCAATACAAGCCAATAGAGTCTAGGCGGTCTGATGGTGAAGAGCGTTTTACGGACAAAGAGCTGGTGTAGACCAGCCCGGATCATACTGGAGCACACGATGAAGCTGTCCGGAGCACACCCGGCCATCATGCACATCCGCCACACCGAGAGGCCGAGAGCGACGCGTGGAGATGACCCAAGGTCAACGGAGTCGGGGTTGAGGGCGGCTTACGAGTTCGGTGCCGGCCTCCCCACCGGCAGGAAGTACCGGCTGTGGCACACCTACATCGAGAGGTCGAGGGAGACGTGCCTGGCCGTCAAGTCGGGGCTTGAGAGCGTTGAGGCCGAATGCAGGCTGGCTGGTACGATACCAGTGGACACCATCTTGGACCCCGTGGGCTTCCACCGTGAGCAGTCTAGACGCCAAGTAGTCGAGGACACCGACGAGAGCGCCTTGACGTACCTGAAACACTGGCTCGGCGGGCTCTACCCGCTGAGCATGGTGCGCCCGTCCTTGGAGTTCGCACAGATGGTGGCGCGGACCATGCTTAGGGACCTCCAGGAAGATTCGTTCCACGTGCTGGTTAGCCACGACACGTGGGTCGCCGCCCTCATGCACCACTGGCTAGGGTTACCGCCGCCCCCTGACTGGGTCAACTTTCTGGATGGATTCGTCTTGGAGCTGAACCCTCTGGCACCGACCCTGGTAACTAAAGAGGGAGTGACAGATGCTGGTCTTCCAGGGTGGTGGGAAAAATACTCGCATGCATAGCCCAAGTTCAATTTTTAAAAAGAAATAATGAAAAATGGGTTGGTTGGGCTCATTTGACCACTAGGACGGGGCAGGGCGCCTCCTCTATCACCCTGCTGGAGACGGAGCCGAGTATCCAGCCCTTGCCTCCCCCCATCCCCCTGCTTCCAATGATTATCAAGTCGAACGCCTCGTCCATCGCGGTACGCACTATAATCCTGGGCGCGTAGTTGCTTATCTCGACCCTGAGTTTGTGTTCTACGCCAGCCTTCTTCAGCCTCTCTTCGGCGTTAAGCAGAAGGGTGCGGCTGTCGTCGTCGGGTTTCTCCCAAGCGACGTAGAGGACCGTTATGGAACCTTTGAACTTCTCGGCCAGGTCGATGGCCTCGCTGAGGGCGTTGTCGGCGTGAGCTGAACCATCGTATGCGACCAGTATTTTCATATAAGGCTTCATGAAGTTCGCCTTTGATTTAACAGAGATGACCTCATCAATTTAATAGTATACACCTACCGGTGTATTCGCTCATTTTTCTATTCCACGGACGCCGCCGCCCGTGTACCTTAAATCGGCAACCGGGGACATGGAGACCATGAAGGTAAGGGTGGTGAAGCCCCACGAGGCGTCCTTCGACTACAACGTCGTCTTCAAGAGAGGCGACAAGGTGAAGGTGGGGCGAGAGGACCCCGAGATGCCCGGCTGGTACTGGTGCGAGAACCACGAGGGCGTGTGGTCGTGGATACCGATGGAGTACCTCAGCATAGACGGTGAGGAAGGCACCATAACCACTGACTACGACACCGGGGAGCTCACAGTAGAGCCGGGGGAGGTGTTCGAGTACGTAGCCGAGGTGAAGTACTGGACCCTCTGCAGGGACAGCGACAGGGAAGGCTGGATACCCACCGAGAACTTGGAGCCAGCCTAATGATTAAACCGGGGCTGCGACCCATATCCTAGACATGGGAGACTGCGAGCAGCTGGATCTCCGCCGCCTCGAAGGCAGGTACCTCAAGTTCATAGTGGAGAACCACGCAGAGCTCAACCTACTTGAACACGTCGAGAAGTGCATCGAGTGCAGGGAACGCATCAGGAGGCTCGTAGAGACAGGCGGCCACTCAGCCGACTTCGGCAGCCTATTCCAGAGAGAGATAGAAGATCCGTCTGCGCCCCGGTTCACCGAACCCGAGGAGTTCATGGACGCCCGCATCCAGTGGAGGAAAAACAGGCTCACCCAGCTCAACGAGAGCGCGGAGGCCGAGCTGGAGGACCTCAGGGGAAGGATCAGCGGCTGAGGCCCAGCTTCCTCTCCAAGCCTTTGATGGCGTCCTGGTAGTCGCTCCACATCCTGCCCCCCGAGACGCCGCCGTCCACCACCAGTGCGTGGCCGTTTACGAAGCCGGAGTCGTCGCTCGCCAGCCAGAGAGCAGCCTTGGCTATGTCGTCGGGGCGCCCCGGCCGCCTGATGGGCTGGGCCTCCTTGAACGATTCTGTTATCACGCCGAGCTTGCTGTCGGCCTCACCGGGAGGAACCCCTCTCGCGAGGGCGATCATGGGGGTGGGTATGAACCCCGGGAGGATGCAGTTCACCCTCACGTTGGCCTCGCCGAGCTCCATGGCCACCGACCTCGTGAGCTGCACCACCCCGGCCTTGGCGGCGCTGTAGACGTGGTTCCCGTAGCCCGTCATTATGGCCGCGACGCTCGCCGTGTTTATGATGCTACCGCCCCCCTGGGCCCGCATCACCGGAGCGGCGTGCTTTATGCCGAGGAAGACGCCTCTGAGCAGCACGGCAACCGTCCTGTCAAAAGCCTCAACGGTTACCGACTCAATGGGGCCAACCGCCCCCGCGATCCCCGCGTTATTGAACATGCAGTCGAGGCGGCCATACACATCAACAGCACGAGATACAGCGGCCTCGACGTCCCCCTCCCGGGTCACGTCCGCGTGGATGTACTCCACGCCTAGCTCGGACGCCAGCACACCGCCTCTCTCGTCTTGAACGTCGGCGACCACAACCCCGGCGCCCTCCTCGGCGAACAGCCTAGCAGAAGCCTCCCCGATGCCGGAGGCGCCGCCGGTGATCACCGCCACCTTGTCGTCAAGCCTACCCATAACAACCA
>CAZEMD010000115.1:0-6698 GCA_964513225.1 uncultured Candidatus Bathyarchaeia archaeon
AGACCAGCAGAAACCCATACTGGAGTACGTGGTGCGGCTATACGGCTACCACGGCATAAAGGACCTGCTTCTTCTCGTGGGCTATAAGCACCAGCAGATAAAGAACTACTTCGACAACGGTGAACGGTTCGGCGTGAAGATAAACTACATGCGGGACACCCCGGACATGGTCGGCAGCGCTGGAGCCACGCTGAACGCCTACAGGAAGGGAGCCCTGACCGACAAGGACACCCTGGTCATATACTACGGGGACATCGTGAGCAACATCAACATCCGCGAGATGGTCATGTTCCACGAGGACATGGGGGCCAAGGTCACCGTCGCCCTCGCCCCAGACTTCCAGGTGAACGTGGGCGTGGCCGAGCTCGAGGGAGACCTGATCACGAGCTTCACGGAGAAGCCGCACCTCAAACGAGCCGTAAGCATAGGCATACTGATACTGGACGGCTCCGTGCTCAAGGAAATGGAGGAGCTCTACAGCCAAGGCATGTTCGAGAGCTTCGACCTCATGGGCGACGTCATCCAGTACCTCGTGGACAGGAAGGACAAGGTCGCCGCCTACATCACGAAGGCCTACTGGTACGACGTGGGCAGCATCGAGCGATACGAGAAGCTCAGCAACGGACGGGTAAGCGAGGAGCTGGGGTTCCTCATATAATTCAGGTAACGGGCCGGAAAGCTTCTTAACCCCGATCCGGACTTCAATACCGGCGGAACGATTTTGAAAGCCCTAGTCCTAGCCGGAGGCTTCGGCACGAGGCTCAGGCCCCTGAGCTGCAGCCGGCCAAAGCCGCTCTTCCCGGTGGCGAACAAGCCCATCATCGACTACACGTTGCAGAGCCTCGCCCAGGCAGGGGTGGACACAGTCATCGTCTCGGTCCACTACATGGCTGATAAAATCGCTGACTATCTCGGCCCATCCAAGTACGGCATGGACATCCTCGTTTCACGGGAGCAGCGGCCCCTCGGGAAGGGAGGGGGGATAAAGAACGCGGAGAAGCTACTCGGGGGGGAGCCATTCGCCGTGATCAACGGGGACATAATCACGGACATCGACATAAGCCGACTCATCGCCTTCCATGAAGAGAAGGGCGGGCTGGCCACCATAGCCCTCCACTGGGTCGAGGACCCGAGCAGGTATGGCTCCGTGGAGCTCGACGGGGAGGAAAGGATAACCAGGTTCGTGGAGAAGCCGGGGCCGGGGCAGGCGCCGAGTAACCTCATCAACGCCGGGATATACGTCCTCGAGCTAGGGGTCCTGGACTACATGCCCCCTGGGAGGAAGTTCGACACGGAGGAGGAGGTCTTCCCGGTCCTCGCACAGGAGGGGAAGCTGTTCGGCTTCGAGGCCAATGGCTACTGGTCGGACGTCGGGGTGTCCGCCGAGTACCTTAACGCAAACGCCGCCATCCTCGGGAAGATGAGCGGGGACGCAGCCAACGAAAGCGCCGACGTTGACCCAACGGCCACAATAAAGAACCCATGCGTCCTCGGGGACGAAGTACACATAGGAGCAGACTCGGTGATAGGGCCAAACGTCAGCATCATGAACAACGCCCACGTGGGGAGGAACGTCACCATAGAGAACAGCATAATATTCGCCGGAGCCACCATCGAGGACGGCGGCAGCGTCAGAGACGCGATCATAGGCGAGAACGCGGTGCTGGAGCAGGGAGCCAGGATGGAGCCGGGGAGCCTCGTGGGGGACTACGTCCAGATAAAGGAGGGCGTGACCATCACGGGGGGAGTAACCATCTGCCCCGCCAAGACCGTGAAAGAGAGCATACTTGAACCGAGGCAGGTGATGTAGTGAAGAGGCTGTTCGGCAGCAACGGCGTGCGGGGCGTCGTGAACAAGGAAATGACCATCGAGCTGGCTTCCGGGATAGCAACCGCGGCCGGCCACATCCTGGGCAGGGAGATGGCTGTGGGCATGGACGGCCGAACCAGCAGCCCCATGATAAGGGACGCCGTAGTAGCGGCTCTCCTCAGCATCGGCTGCAACGTCCACGACATGGGCGCACTGCCCACGCCGGCCCTCCAGTACCTGATAAAGGACCTCGGCCTAGACGGCGGGATAATGGTCACGGCGAGCCACAACCCACCCGAGTTCAACGGGGTCAAGGTTCAGTCCGGGGACGGAGCGGAGGTCTCCAAGGAGACCGAGGAACGGATAGAGGAACTCTACTACAGGGGAGAGCCGAGGCCCGTGCCCTGGGACCGGGTGGGCGTGGTGACCGTGTACGACGGAATGGAGTCATACATGGAAGCGGTGCTCAGCCACGTGGACGCGGACGCCATAAGGGAGAATGGGTACAAGGTCGCCCTGGACACGGGTAACGGCGTCGCGGCCATCACGGCGCCCCAGGTGGCCAGCCGGCTGGGCTGCGGCGTCTACACGGTCAACACGGAGATAGACGGCTCGTTCCCCGGCAGGGGCAGCGAGCCCACCCCCGAGAACCTGGGCGCCCTGAAGCAGCTGATGAAGGCCACAGGCGCCCACATGGGCATCGGGTTCGACGGCGACGGGGACCGCAGCATCGTGATCGACGAGAACGGGGTGGCCGTCTGGGGGGATAATATCCTGTGTTTGGTCGCCGACTGGTACATGAAGAAACATCCCGGCGCCACGGTGGTTACCTCCGTCAGCACATCGGATGGGCTTGAGAAAGTCGTGGAGGCCCACGGCGGCAGGGTCCACTGGGTGAAGGTGGGCAGCGTGCTCATAAGCAGAGCCATGATAGAGCTGGGCGCCCCCATCGGCGGCGAGGAGAACGGCGGCATCATGTACGGGCCCCACCTGCCGGCCAGGGACGGCACCATGGCCATGGCGCTGCTGCTCCACGTAATGGCGGAGCGGGGCAAGCCCCTGAGCAAGCTGATAGCCGAGCAGCCCATAAGAGCCAAGGGAAAGGACGGGATACCGTGCCCCAACGAGCTCAAAGAAGGGCTGCTGGAGAGCCTGCCCCGGGTGGCCGACGCCCCACAGGTGAACACCATGGACGGAGTCAAGCTCAGCTGGAGCGACGGAAGCTGGGTGATGGTTAGGCCCAGCGGCACCGAGCCCCTGGCCCGGATCTACGCAGAGGCGGAGAACGAGGAGAAGCTCACGGCGCTCATAGACGAGTACAAGAACAAGGCCGTAGAGTTAATCGAGAGTCTAAAGAAAAAAGGTTAGAGGGCTTTGAGGTACTCCTCGACCTCGGGCCTAGTTAGCTTGTATAACCTGTTCTCCATACACTACCAGTCCACGGGTTCATAGATAAAACTAGGCTTTGAACGAAGGCATGACTTCCTCAGCGAAGAGCGTTGCCTCATCCCTGAAGCTGTCCCCCATGAACCTGTGAATGAACAGGGTGACGCCGGCGTCGAGGTATGCCTGAATCTGCTCTATCACGTCGTCGGGGGTCCCGCAGAGCGGCGGCCTCCTGTCCCCGCCTGCGCCGCCGTATCTGGCCTGCATGCTTCGGGTGTACCTGTCGAGGCTCATCTCGGCGCTTCCCCTGTCCCCGCTTATCAACGTGTAGTTCGCCCAGGACAGCGTTATCTCGTCGAAGTCCCTGCCGGCGTTTACGCAGTGACGGCTTAGCACCTCTGCCTTGTGCTTGAAGTCGCTCGGTGAACCCATCCACGCGGCGAAGTTGCTTATGTCCGCGTGTCTCGCCACGGTCCTGAGCGTCAGCTGTTCCCCGCTCCCAGCCAGCATGAGCGGCGGGTGGGGCCTCTGGACAGGCTTCGGCGAGCAGTAGGCCTCCTCTATTCGGTAGTAGCGTCCCTCGAAGCTCGGGGCTTCCTCGGTCCACATCTTCTTGATTATCTGGGCTGCCTCGTCCAGCCTCCCTACGCGTGTCGCGGCGCCCTCATAGGGGTAGCCGTACGCCTTGAACTCGCCCTCGTGCCACCCGGTTCCCAGGCCCAGCATGAGGCGGCCGCCGCTGATGGCGTCCAGCGTGGCACCCATCTTCGCCAAGAGGCTGGGCTGCCTGAGGGGGTTGCAGAGGACCAGCTGGCCTAGCCTTATGTTGGAGGTGTCGGAGGCCAGCGCCGCCATGGTGGTCCAGCACTCGAACCTCGGGTCGCCGGGGTCGCTGTACATCCCGATGAGGTGGTCGCTGGTCCAGACGCTGTGGTAGCCTTGGGCCTCGCAGTGCAGGACGTCGCCGAGAATGTCCCCGTAGCAGGGGCGCTCTGGGCTGATGAATACGCCGAACTCGACGCTCATGGCTGAACATTGCCCCCGACGGTTATGATGTTTGCTAGGGTATTATCTCGCATCCGTTGTTTACCTCGGGGTAGTCGAACGCGTCCCGCGGCAGGACCCCCTCATCCATGAGGCTCTCAGCGAGGGGCGCCAGCTTCTCCAGCTCGCGTATCATGTGGCGGGTGGCCTCGCAAACCCTGTCGAACCAGCGCCTGCCCCAGAACATGGTCTGGTTCGCGAACAGGCATCTGCCCCCGCAGACCCAGTGGTCGCCGCAGCCGCGGCAGGGCTCCCCGACGGGTAGGACGCCCCTCAGCCCACCCGGCGTCGATCGCCATATGTCGCCGACGTTGCTGTACGGCATCTCGGGGGCTATGGGGCATACCTCTATCCCGCCGCCGGTCATCACGGCGAAGCTGTCCATCCCTGAGCCGCATCGGATGTGAGGCACGGGCTCCCCGGTAAGCAGGGTCTTCAAGACGGGTATGAAGGGCACGATGCCGGGTACAGTGCCTTCCTTCATGGATTCACCGAAATCGTGCACCAGCCTGGATACGCCTTCCTCGTATCTCCGCAGCCACCCCTCGAGGCCCGGGTGGGAGTCTAGCTCGGTCCAGAAGACGTCGAGCTGCCAGTGGACGTGGTCGAAACATGGGTCGCGGAGGCGTAGTAGGTGGTTCACGTCCCTGTAGATATTCCCCTGGCTGGAGTATGCCATCCTCGCCACCACGTCGCCCGTGTATCCCCTGCGCTGAACCTCTCTCAGGTTCCTCATCACCGCGTCGTATGTGCCGCTGCCCCTGCATCTGTCCGTCACCTCCCGTGGGCCGTCCACGGAGACGAGGATGCTGTGTAGCTTATGCAGGTGTTTGTCGTCGATCTCGGCGAGGTGGGTGCCGTTGGTCTGGAGGGTGTACGCCTTGGCGGGGACGCTGTCCATTACCTCGTACATGAACTTCATGTCCATGAGGGGCTCGCCTCCGTAGAACCCTATCACGGGCTCGGGGTCCTTCTCCATGAATGCCTTGAGGTCTTCGACGGGGTACTCGTGGTCGAGGGGCAGCCCCTCCTGGTGTCTGGTGCCGCCGCAGTATGTGCAGCAGAGGTTGCATCTCTCGGTCACGACCACGTGGTATTGCATCCCAGCCCATTCGCGGGGAGAGGCTAAAAAAGTTGTCCGCCATGGGCCCTCTCGTATCCCGCGAGGGTGCTTCTCAGGAGCCTCAGCTCCGTCATCGCGGCCTCCTCGTGGGTCTCCATGTACCACTCCTCGCCGGCGTTCATCTCCATGAGCGACTCTACCAGGCGTATGCTCTTCAACAGGTGGCCCCTGATGTCGCCGCTCCTGTTTGCTACTCCATCGAAGAGACTGCTCTGTCGCTCGGACCAGTCGCCGGGCTGGTCGAGCCCCGGAACATACCGCGGCGATAGCCTCCGCAGCGTCGCTCTGTCGATGACGCTTCCCAGCGCCGCCTTACGGCGGGTCTCCCTATACAGGCTCTCGTCTGGGCCGTATATGCACATGTCGTAGTTGTTGTGGGCGAGCTGGGTGAGGTCGCATATGGCGAAGCTGTGGAGGTCCACTCCGTGTTCCTCGCATAGGGCGCCTAGGCGGATGAGCGCGGGGATGGCTATGAACCCGTAGAGTATTATCCTGTCCGGTTTGAAGCCGTTGCCCATGAGGTCGAGGAGCGCCGCCTCGGCGGACCTGCCCGTGGCGTAGGTGTCCGGGACCACTATCGTCGCCGCCTCGTCCAGGTTCTCCGGGTAGTGCCGGTAGGAGACCACCAGCCTCTTGGGGTCGTCTGAGTGGTCTCTGTACCCGTCGGCCCTGTACTCGGTCCTTACATCCATTATGGGGGTTTCCTTCATGACGTCGGCCACCATGTACCCCGCCCCCGCCCGGAGTATGTGCAGTATGGCTGCGTCGTCGGTTAACACCCCGACTGACTTGGCTGCCTCCACGAAGCGGCTGGCCGCCTCCCTGCAGAGGGCCTTCAATTGGTCGCCGACTATGTGGGGGTGGCATGCGACCATCCCGCCGGCGTGGCTGTCCACGATGTAGATGGCGCCCACCGGCTCACTCCCGGGGATCAGCCTGGACTCCGTGACCCTGTACAGCCGGGCTTCACCGTATCCTTCGACGTGGATAGGCTCCGTGGCGTCGAGGTCCAGAGGGAAATACTTGGCTATTTCGTCTGGGTCCACCGTGCTGCAACCAGTCTTGATCTCATCTACCTGTATTTAACCGTCTGCGCTAGTCTTCCCCTGCTCGGGTTTCTGGAACTGGGATAGGTACCTGTTGATTAGCTCGGGCTGTTGGAGCACCATGGTGGCGTTGAACTTAAGGAGCTCAGCGTACATACCGCCGAGCCTCTCATCCATCTTGGAGAACTCGTCTTGCCACCTGAACCCCTTCTCGGTGGCGTTGGGGCAGCTGGGCTTACAAGGGAAGAAGAACCCCAGTATGTAGGCGTGGGTGTCCACCTTCTTTTCTT
>CAZEMD010000116.1:0-2070 GCA_964513225.1 uncultured Candidatus Bathyarchaeia archaeon
TCATCCACAGCATGGGGTTGGACGGGAAGAGCATGGTTTAGCTCTCTGAGTGCCTTGTGGACGTGTTCGGGGTTCTCAGTGTCTCGTTCCTCGACCACGGTGACAGCGACCCGCCTAGACGGCCTATAAGCCTACGAGACCACGCCGAGGTCATGAGGGGCTGCTACACGAAGCTGGGGTTCACCCCGAACGTCCTGATAGGCCACAGCGTCGGCGGCATGATGGGCATGGTGTTGACCGCCGAGTACCCGGAGGAGTTCAAGGGCCTCGTACTCGTTGACATAGCGCCCTTCGAGCTCACCGGGAGAAGCAGCCGCCCCGAGCCCCCTGACAGCTTCAGGGACGAGGCCGAGGCGCTTAAGTGGCTGAGGGAGCGTTACCCGCTGTTCACCGACTACTACTACGAGAACCGTCTAAGGTACGCTTTCAGGAAGGGGGAGGGGGTCATCAAGCTCAAACCCAGAGGCGACAGGGTGCGCAGCGGCCTCGCCACGGACCTCTGGCCCTACGTCGAGCGCATAGAGACGCCGACGCTTCTACTCAGGGGCGAGCAGAGCGACCTAGTCACCCCCGAGACCTTGAAGCGTATGAAGGAGACCATGCCTGACCTTGAAGCAATCGAGGTTAAGAAGACGGGGCACATGATACCGCAGGACGTCCCCGAGGAGTTCGAGAGACTCGTACGAGGTTTCCTCAACAAAGTCTACTGAACGTAGATAGCTTCCTTTTTCCATTATTCGATGTTCTCATCGAACGTGTTATACCTTTAACGAGTAAATTGAAGAGTTAGAGGCTGGTTCAAGACATGGAGAGGCTGTGCGACCTATACTTCGAGTTGTCGAACGAAGAGAGGCTCAACATCCTCTACAGCCTCAGAGAAGAGAACATAAACATTACTTCTCTAGCCCAGAGGATAGACGTGACTACGCAGGAGTGCAGCAGGCACACATCCCGCCTCGCCGACGTAAACCTCGTACAGAAGAACCCCGACGGGACATACAGCTTAACGCCGTACGGGCGACTTACGCTGCGCCTCATCCCGGGGCAGTTTTTCGCCTCCATCCACCACGTATACTTCAACACACACAGCCTCGATCAACTGCCCTCAAGATTCGTTTCGAGGATACACGAGTTAAGCGAAAGCAGGTTCACCGAGGACGTCTGGGTCACTTTCAGCCTACTTGAGAGCCTGTTCAAGGAGGCCGAGGAATACGTCTGGATGATCCATGACCAGTACCTCCTCAACATACTGCCACTGGGCGTCGAGGCATTAAAGAGAGGCGTAAGGATCAGGTCCATCGACCCCTTAAACAAGGAGGAACACAGGAGACTCGACGAGGAGAGGCCCGGCTACATCACGGCGGAGGATGAAGAATACCTGGCCCAGTCGTGGAAAGAAGGCCGGGTTGAGCCCCGCTTTTTAGAGATAATCCCCGTGTTTCTCTATGTAACCGAGAGGGAAGCCTTAGTGGCGTTTCCGCTAATCGACGGCTCCTTCGACTACGTGGGATTTGCCACTAGGACCCCTGACGGCCTCAGCTTATGCCGCGATATCTTCGAACACTTCTGGAGCAAAGGCAGCCCTCCTACGCAGGACAGGGTCGTTGACTCCTACAAAACTAGAATACGACACCACAAAGAATCAGAAAAAGAGGCTTAACACGTTCGTTTAAGAAACATGACACCAGGGAAGGGATTAGACCCAGACCTCACCGAGCAATCTCATCGCGTTGTGGCCCACGACTTTCTGGATCTCCGCGTCGCTGTACCCGTGAAGGATCATCCATCGGGCGACGTTTACGTACTCGTTAGGGTTTTCAAGCCCCTTGACGTAGCCTGGGTCAGCGGCTTCCTCCGGCACAGGGTAAGGCTTCTCGGCCTCGGAGCCGGGTCTGGCATGGTGTCCCATCCTCAAAGGGAACCACACATCGTAGAGCTTCTGGTGGGCGCCGTAAAGCGTGTCCGGGCCACAGCCAACGTGGTCGACGCCCATCAGCTCAATGCAGTACTCGACGCACTCCATGTAGCTTTCTATGCTCCCCACGGGATTTCTCTCCGTACGCAATCCCC
>CAZEMD010000116.1:2170-6607 GCA_964513225.1 uncultured Candidatus Bathyarchaeia archaeon
CACTCCATGTAGCTTTCTATGCTCCCCACGGGATTTCTCTCCGTACGCAATCCCCTGCCGGCGCCGCCTACGCCTATGAGGCCGCCGCTCTCCGACAGCGCGTGGAGCACCTTGTCGCCGGTGGTGTGGCCCTGAGCGATGGCCGCGGGGCCGCTGTGGCTGTTATATATTGGGGCGTCGCTCGCCTCTATAGTCTCCAGCGCCGTCCTGTCCGTTGTGTGCCCCACGTCTACGAGCATACCCAGCCTGTTCATCCGCTTGACCGAGTCGTACCCGAAGTCGGTGAGCCCCAGGTCCTGGCTGCTCTCGCCCATGCCGCCGCCCAGCATGTTGCTCTCGCTGTAGCAGACGCCCATGCTCCTTACCCCCAGCCCGTATAGGACGTCGATCCTGTCAAGCTCGTTCTCGATGGGGGAAGCCGATTCAAGCGCCAACACCAGCGCGATTCTACCGCTCTCATGAGCGTCCCTTATGTCTCTGACGGTCTTACAGTGTGTCACCATGCCCTGGTGGGCGATGTCGCTGAGCCTAATACCGATGTCGTGGACAACGTCTGTCCACTTCCATCCGCTGTAGCTCGTCACGTACGCCATCCCGTCCATCAGGTTATCGAAGACGCAGTCCAAGTGGCTCGTGCTCAGCGCCTCATATGCCGTGAAGTGCCGACCCAGCCTGTGCATCTCAGGCACCTGGGTCATGTCCTCAGGCCACAGCACCGGGTGCTCGTGGAGATCGACGAGCACAGTCTCCTCCATTAGCCCCTGGAACCTCTCTTCCTCCCTTTTACTTAGAGGAACGTAATACGGCTCAACCCGCGGATGCACGGTGAGCCTGAACTCCTTGTAGTCGAACCCCGGCTCAAGGTAGTTGAACGCCTTGTAGCCGTCGTAGACCTTCTTTCCACCCATAAGAATCAAGATAGACTCGTCTCAGGCAATAAAAAACATAGGGGCGAAGTTCCTTGATTTAAGACTGATATACTCTACCGTTGTCCGCCGCCTTTGCCTCGAAGGCTTTCTGGAGGTTATCCGCCGCCGTCAAGCTAAGCGACTGGTGTTTCTCTATGAGATCAAGCACCTTGATCTCGGGAGTTACCGCTGAGGAAACCCAAGAAAGGCATGGCTCATACTTGTCTACACGATGTTAATAGGTTGCTGAAGAGAAAACCTATTCCTTTATAGTCTCCCATCCTAAATCAACGGTTGTGAAATCATGAACCCGGTAAAGGTAGATGGGAACAGGAGCAAACCCAAGCTGTTCCTCTACACGCTTAGCACCTGTGGATGGTGCAAGAAGACGAAAGAGTACCTAAAGGAAAACGGGATGGCATACGAGTATGTGGACGTCGACAAGGTCACCAAGGACGATCAGAAAGAAGTCATCACAGACCTCAAGAAGAGAAACGTTCCCCTAGCCTTCCCAATAATAATAATCGACGACGAACAGGTGATCTCGGGCTTCAAGAAACAGGCCATAGAAGAGGCCCTCGCCAAATGACCAGCATGGACGACGTGAAGAGACGAGCCGAGCGGGACGCCAAATCTGGAGGCATGCATCTCACATCCGACGAGAAGCTCCTTCAAACCCTCCTTGAGGGGCTTAAGACCAACGAGGAGCGGTACGGCTACCCGAGCTGCCCATGCAGGATGGCCACCGGGGACTTCGAGACGGACCGCGACATCATCTGCCCCTGCGACTATAGGGACCCCGACGTAGCCGAGTACGGGTCATGCTACTGCAGCCTATACGTGGACGACGAGATACATGAAGGCAGGAAGGAGGCGCATGCGATACCCGAGCGTCGGCCTTACGAGAAACTGATGGCTTCGCTGGGCCTAGGAGAAGAAAAGATGGAAGAGGAGGTCGCAGGAGAGTTGGAGAAATCAGGCAGGAAGTTGTTCTACTGTAGACAGTGTGGGTACGTGGTTTTCAGGGAGGAGCCGCCCTACGTCTGCCCCATATGTCAGGCAAAGAGAGAGATGTTCGAGGAGATCGTAAGCGTATCAGGGCACTACACTAGGAAGGTCGAGTAGCTAGTTCTCCTCGATTACGACGGCCGTACCCGTCGCGGAGATCACGACGACCCCGAGCTGAAGCCCCATGTCGCTGGTCTCTAGGTCGAGCCCGACGATGGCGTTGGCCCCCAGGTCAGCCGCCTTGTTCCTGACCCGGCGTATGGCGTCCAGACGAGCCTTTTCCAACTCGCTCGTGAAAGCCGTGACCTCGCCGCCTAACATGGACTCGAAGCCGGCGACGAACTTGCCTAGGATGCCTCGGGTCCTGGGGGTCAGACCCGTCACGACTCCGAACACCTTGGTGATTCTGTAACCCGGAACCTCCGGCGTCGTAACTATGATGAACCCGGGTATGCCCTCGTCCACGGTCTCGCCGCACTTGGGGCAGTACTTGGCGTCCTCAGGGATCTCCGCTCCGCATAACGCGCACTTCATGTTTATCCTGTTGAAGGACGAGGGGCCTGATTAAAAAGGTGTTGAAAGGCTAGCCCACGAGGGCGTTGAAGAATACCTTGAACGTGGCGTCGGTCAGCGCCCTCATCTGGGGCGCAAACCCGTAGAGTACCACGCCGCCGTCCCCCATCTTGGCGTCGATGAGCGCGGCCTTCCTGGCCAGCTGCTTCTCGCCGATGAGCCAACCGCTTTGCATCATGTCCTCCTCCGGGTAGGTGATCACCGTATGGTAGTTCTCGTTCCAGTGGCCTCCCTTGACCGCGTAGGCGTGGTTACCCCTCAACAGTATCAGTCCCTTCTCAGGCATCCCGTAACCCAGGGGATGGGTGTTATCTATGTCCACCCTTATGGTTGAGCCTGGGCAGTGGAACTCGTCCGGCTTCAGATCCTTCACCGTGTTCCTCACGGGCACGCCCAGCTTCTCTATGGCGAACTCGCACGACTCGTAGAGTGCCAGCACCCTGCCCCCCTTCTCCACGAACTCCTTCACCTTCTCCACACCCTCCTCGCCTATCCCCGTCTTGTACTCGGGGGGCAGCACAGGCACCGTGAGCGCGCCCTTGAACTTCTTCTCGTACCACTCCTCGACGCCCTCCCCAGTGATGAGGGCGGGCGGGTCGCTGGGTAGGATGAACACGTCATAACCCTCCAGCCCCTCCTTGACCTCGTTGTCCATCACGGTTGTGTACTCGAACCCGTACTGCTCTAGGAGCCAGCGGGTCCAGCCCTCGTCCATGTTACCGCCCCAGTACCTCTGGTACATCGCGATCCTGAGCGGCTTGACGGGGCCGTGGCTGAACCCTGGCTCCTCCTCTAGCCCATGGAACCTCGTATGCGTCTCTTCGGCGACCTTCCTGAGCTTGGGCTCCACGCCCCTCTTCTTGGGGATGTAGAAGGCCCCCGGCGGCAGAGTCTCTTCGCCAAGGTCAACCGCCTCGTGTACCCTGTGGACCTCGACGCCTTTCTTCACCAATAGGTTCACTGCCTTGAAGCTGTCGTTTATCCTCCCGTCCAGGACGTACCCGATCTTCGAGCCCTCGACGACGCCCTCAGGCATCCCGAGTTCCGTGAGCTCCCTGAAGGAGCCTTCAGGAGGCATCTCCGCCTCCACCACGTCAACGCCTTTGAACTCGGCCATGGTCTGTGTGGCGAAATCGTAGTTCATCATGGGGGCGCCGTCCTGAGACCTGACCCAGAGATTATCCCTGTATATGGTGCGGCTGAGGAGGCTGACGAGGAAAGGCCGCGCCGTCTGGCCCGAGAACACGACGAAGGTTCCCCGAGGGTAGGTGACGTCGCCCACAGCCACAGGAGAGGTAGCCACGTGCACCTCGACGCTCATGTCCATGAGGGTCTTCAGGAGCCTGTGAGCCGTGTTAGGGTCTCTCTGGCCCGGCGGGAAGAGGAAGGCGTAAGGCGCTTCAGCTTTGCCCTTCTCCATGCTCCTCACGGCCTTCCCATACATGTTCCTCATGATCATCTCACGGTTGTTCGCAGCCACCTCCAATGTGGCCATGGCTGCCGCCATCTGACCCCTCATTATATCGTTGAGGTGCCACCATCCCCCCTTCCATGGGTCGTTGAAGTTCACCGAGGCACGGTACTCTGGGCGGCCCCGCGGGTGGGGCTGCAGCTGGTGATAGTGGACGTAGACCGGCGTGGCGAACTTGACGCTGGCCGACTCGGTGAACATGCCGCATATCTGGAACCACGGGAACACCAGGCTGAACCCGGGCATGAAGTCGGCGGGGAAGACCGCCGCCTGCTCCACCCCCGAGACGCCCTCAGAGGCCATCCGTATAGCCATCTGGGCACCGTAGTGCTTCTGCTCCGTCCAGACCAGGGGGTCCGCCACCTCGTTGAGGGGGTTGCTGTTGGGCGGTATGAAGAACCGTGACCCGTAGAAGCCCATCTGGTGGTGGTCCACGTAGGCCTGGGGGAACCACTCCTTGAGAAGCACCCTGTTCAT
>CAZEMD010000117.1:0-6600 GCA_964513225.1 uncultured Candidatus Bathyarchaeia archaeon
AGCTCTCGGTGAAGTTGTCCACCGTCCACCCGGGGGTGAAGAACGTGGACTTGATATCATGTTTGTCCAGCAGGTCCAGTATCCTGGGGATCGCCGTGTTGGGCGCATACCTTCCCCGGCTCTGGGCGACTATGTCCAGCGGCGCCCGTCGCACCAGGGCGCTGTTGGAGTCGTAGTCGAAGCTCAGCTGGACGCAGCAGCTGTAGCCGTCGGGCCAGAAATCTTTCATAGACATGGTATAGAAGAAGCCGTTGAATGTAAAAAACATGTGATCGGCGGCTGCTTAGCGGCGCAGCCAATCATGGATAGCCTTTTCCCCGCCGGATCGGCTTAAAAACCGGGTTTTCCCTTCGTTACGTCCCTAGGAAAAGATGCACTTTTAAGTACTATGCAGGAAATTCTTTTGGATACTATGAGCCGAGACAACATAGTCTACATAGGTAGGAAGCCGGCCATGAGCTACGTCATGGCCGTGCTGGCCACCTTCAACAACCAAGACACCGTCGAGATCAAGGCGAGGGGCAGGAGCATCACCACGGCCGTGGACGTGGCCGAGATAACCCGCAACAGGTACCTCGAGGGACTCGCGAAGCCCAAAATCACCATAGACACCGAGAAGCTATCGGACGGGGATTCCACGCGGAACGTCTCATGCATGACCATAAAGCTGAGCAAGGCGGGGGCGGCCAAGGCGCCCGCAGAGAAAGCGGCGCCACCGAAAGTCGAGCCAAAGGCTAAGCCGAAGGCGGCGCCTGCGGCGAAGCCGAGCAAGCCCGTCACCGAGATCAAGGGAGTCGGGAAGGCCACGGAGGAGAAGCTGGTTGGCGGAGGATACGACACCGTCGCCAAGGTAGCAAAGGCGGACGCCGCGAAGCTAGCCGAGAAAACGAGACTCAGCGAGAAGCAGGCCGAGAAGCTCATCGACGCAGCCAAGGACGGCTAGACGCAAGAGTAGAAACCCCTAAAACCTTCTGTGGCGTCATTCAACCGATAAACGTTGAAGGTTCTACAGCTTCACTGCTCGGAGTTCAGCTACAAGGTCACCAAGGAGACCCCCGTCGCGGAGCACCCCGCCAGCCCCAAGGAGGGCGCGTACGAGAACGCGCTCGTCTGTTTCACTTGTTTCGAGAAGAGGGACGTGGACCGGGAGCCGGAGATCATAGAGGCCTACGTCGGGAACATCAAGACGGACACGGGGCGCATCGGCTGCAGTAATGTCGTGTTGTACCCCTACGCTCATCTAAGCCATGAGCTCGGCAGCCCCAGACGCGCCAAGCGGTTCCTCGGCGACCTCAAGGAGGCGCTGGAGGCCGAGGGGCTCACCGTGCATAAAAGCCCCTTCGGGTGGTACAAGGCGTTCGGCCTCACCTGCAAGGGCCACCCGCTGGCGGAGATGTACAGGGAGTACTAGATCCAGACCTTCTCTGGGTTCAGTATCCCGTTGGGGTCGAAGGCCGCCTTTATCCCCTTCATGAGCGCCACCTGCCGGGGCCCCACCTCGCGCTCCAGGTAGTGCCTCTTGGTGTAGCCCAGCCCGTGCTCGCCTGAAGCCGTCCCCCCCATCTCGTGGGACATGGCTATGAGGTCGCTGAGCGCGGCCTCCATGAGCCCAGGCCACTCCTCCATCGATGTCTCATCCCGCTTGATTATGTTGTAGTGGAGGTTGCCGTCACCGGCGTGGCCCAAGGGAACCAGCATCACCCCGTGCTTCTCACCTATGGCCTCGGCGCGCTCGACGTACTCTGGTATCCTGTTCCTGGGTATGCAGATGTCGGCCTCGTCCACCGTGTACAGCGCTATGTAGGCGTCGAACAGGGCCTTCCTGCCCTCCCAGATAAGATCCTGCCTGCCGGCGGTGTCGGCTATGTAGGCGTCCACGGCCCCCATGTCTAGGCATACCATGCCCGCCGTCTCCAGCTGTCGCTCAAGCTCCTCGGGGGTGTTGGCCTCCACGGCCACCAGTAGGTACGCGGGGTGGGTGTTGTCCGGCATCACCTTCTTCTCCAGGTACCTCTCGACGGTGAGCACCGTGTGCTGGGGCATGTACTCGAGGCCGTAGGGCATTATCTTCTGGCTTATTATCTCCCTGACGGCGTTGACGGCGTCGATGGTTGAGTTGAAAGGCGCGTATATGAGCGCCGTGAGCTTGGGCTTGGGGACGAGCCGCAGCGTGGCCCGGGTTACGACGCCGAGGGTCCCCTCGCTGCCGATGATGATGTCTATGAGGCTGTACCCGGTGCTGTCCTTCATGTTCTTGCCGCCCACCTCTATCACCTCGCCGTCTGCGAGAACCACCTCCAGGCCGTTGACGAAGTCCCTGGTCACGCCGTACTTCACGGCCCTCATCCCGCCCGCGTTGGTGGAGATGTTGCCGCCGATGCTCCCCGACTCCTGGCCAGGGTCGGGCGGGTAGTATAGGCCCAGGGCCTCGGTGGCCTCGTGGATGTCGCTGACCAACGTCCCCGGCTCCACGACCGCCATGAGGTTGTCCTCGTCGATCTCCAGTATGCGGTTCATCCTCTCCAGGCTCAGGGCGACGCCGCCGTGGATGGGGTGGGCGGCGCCGCTGAGGCCGGTCCTGGAGCCTTGAGGTGTGACGGGGACCAGGTTCATGTTGGCCAGCCTCATCACCCTGGACACCTCCTCGGTCGATGCCGGCCGAACCACCAGCTGCGGCGGGTGGGGCTCCAGCGGGCTCTCGTCCACGGCGTGCTTCTCCAAGTCCTCCGGGCTGGAGGAGACGTTCTCCGGCCCCACTATGGCTTCTATCTGTCTCTTTAGTTCAGGCGTCACCTTGCTGTATTCAGGCATCTCCTCGTTGCTCCTTTATCTTCTCGATGAGACGGGGAACCACCTCATATAAATCCCCGACAACGCTGAGGCTGGATATCTTGAATATGGGGGCCTCCGGGTCCTTGTTGACCGCGATTATGACGTCGCTCGTCTTCATGCCGGCTTGGTGCTGGACGGCGCCGCTTATGCCGCAGGCCACGTAGACCTGGGGCCTGACGGTCCTGCCGCTGAGGCCCACCTGGTGCCTGTAGTCTATCCAGCCCTCGTCGACGGTGGGCCGGGAGGCGCCCACGGCGGCCCCCAGGGTCTGGGCCAGCTCGCCGATGAGCTTGAAGCCGTCGGGGTCGCCCATGCCGAGGCCGCCCGAGACTATGAGGTCGGCCTCGCTTATGCTGATCTGCTCCTTGGCCTCGTCGAAGCCTAGCACCTTGACCCTGTCCCGGACGGTTGACATGTCGACGGGCTTCTCCACCACGACGCCGTCGGGGCTGTCCATCTTCTCGGCCTCGGGGAACATCTTGTACCTGACTGTGGCCATCTGGGGCCTGCTCCTGGGCGTTATGATGGTGGCCATTATGTTCCCGCCGTACGCGGGCCTCGTCTGCCTGAGCAGCCCAGTTTCGGGGTCTATGTCCAAGTAGGTGCAGTCCGCGGTCAACCCGGTGCGCAGCTTGGCGGCGACCCTGGGCCCCAGGCTCCTGCCGAGGCTCGTGGCGCCTATGAGGAATATGCTGGGCTTCTCGTCCCTGCAGCACCGCGCCAGCACGTCGGTGTACGGGTCGTCCCTGAACTCGGCGAGCGCCGGGTCGTCGTACAGGAACACCTTGTCTGCGCCCCTGTTGACGAGCTCATCTGCGCCGTCCTTCAGTCCGCTGCCGACGATGACGGCGTAGACTGGCTCGCTTAGCTGGGCGGCTAGCTCCTGTGCCTCCCCCAGCAGCTCGTAGCTCACGGGGTGGACCCTTCCGCCCCGCTGCTCGGCGTACACCATGACGCCACGGTAGTCGGAGAGGTCTACGGCCTCGGCCTCGCTCATCTCGATGGCTCCGACGGGGCAGGCGTCCACGCACTGGCCGCAGGCCCTGCATGCCTCGTTGATGACGGCCTTACCTTCGATCATGTCTATGGCGCCGAAGGGGCAGACGTCCACGCATAAGCCGCAGCCGGTGCAGGCGTCCGTTACCCTAACAGGTATCTCGCCCATCTAGATCACCTTGCACTCCTGCAGCTTCGCCAGTATGGCGTCGGCCAGCTCGTCCGGGGATCCCTCCACTATCTCCCCGGCCTCGGGGGCCTCGGGCTCGAAAACCTTCACGACCCTGGTGTAGCTGCCGTCCAGGCCCACCTCGTCGGGGAGCATCTTGAGGTCCTGGTTTGTGATCTCCCGGATCTCGGCTTTCTTGGCCTTGAGGCGGCCCCTGAGGGTGGCGAGCCGGGGCTGGTTGATGTCCTTGCCCACGGTGACGAGGAGGGGCATGGGTGCCTCCAGGGTCTCGACGCCCTCGTCCATGTTCCTCTTCAGGGTCACCTTGCCGCCGCCGATCTCGGTTATCTCGCTTACGTAGCAGACGTGGGGTATGTCTAGGTGTTCAGCCATCTCGGGGCCAGTCTGGCCGGTGTCGCCGTCCGTGGTCTTGAGGCCGCATACTATGAGGTCGGGGGCGCCCATGTGCTCGATGCACCTGGCCAGCGTGAGGCTTGTGGCCCAAGTGTCCGCCCCAGCGAAGGCACGGTCGGTGGCCAGCCACCCCTCGTCGGCGCCCATGGCTATGGCGTCCCTGAGGGCGTCCGCCGCCCACGGCGGCCCCATGGTTATGGCCTTCACGGTGCCCCCGTGCTTCTCCCTTATGCGTAACGCCTCCTCGATGGCGTACTCGTCGAAGGGATTGATTATGGCCGCGACGCCCTCGCGTATGAGCCTCCCCGTCTCCTCGTCAAACTGCACCTCGGTCGTCTCCGGGACCTGCTTTATGGGGACGACGATGTTCAAGCCTTCACTCATGGGAATCTACCATTGATCTTCTATGATGGAAGGCACCCGCTATAAAAGACGTGGTTCGAGTCGAACAGTTATTCAACGGCAGCCACGATATCATGGGCATGGGACCCGCGTTGGCTAGGCTTCTCGATGAGAAGGGCGTAGATTACCGGTTAATCGAGCTCAGCGATAGAGCCGTCACGGTCGAGGACGTGGTGAGGTACGCCAAGGACGGGGTGGACCCCGACGAGATATGTAAGACGATTGTACTCAAAGACAGAGATAGGCGCATGCACGCGGTGTTCCTGAGGGGACGGGACAGGATCGATTTCCGGAAGCTGCGGGGAGTCATTGGTAAGGCGAGCGTCGCGGCGCCTGACGAGGTGGAGGAGGCCACGGGGTTCAAGCCCGGAGCGGTGTGCCCACTGACGCTGGATATTCCGTTGTACGTCGATGAACGCGTGTTCGATGTAGAGAAGGTCAACTTCGGCTCCGGTAACCACCTCTACGGGATAGAGCTCGCCTCAAGGGACCTAGCCAAGGTGATGGATTTCAAGGTGGTTGACGCTGCCGAGGTGTGACCGAGGATTCTGATCTGATTCTGAAAAACGCTTTTAATGGCTGCTAAATGTTCATTTCCTGTGAGCAGACAGGGTTCAGTGAGAGGATTCCTTTCATTCATGCCGTTATACATCAAGGTCGGCCTAGGCGTCCTCGTCGTCTATCTCATGTATCTGCTCGAAAAGACCACGTCCATCCTATCGGTTTAACTGATTGCAGAGTTTATGCGCCGCGACGCTGGATGTACACAAAACCTTATAAATTGTCATATTTATGACATACCGTAAAGAAAATAAATGACAGACTCACTCTACAAAGGAAAAGCCTGAGGAACACCGCCATGACACCGAAGAAGCCGACCAAGAAGGAGCTGCAGCAGCGGGTCGAGGAACTCGAGAGCAAGCTCGAGGAGAAAGAGAAGGAAGCCGGGAAGTACCTGAGCCAGCTCAAGTACGCCAAGGCCGACCTGGAGAACATCCAGAAACAGAGCCACAAACGGATGCAGGAATTCATGGACAAGGCCAACGGCGGCCTCCTCCAGCAGCTGCTTCCTCTGATGGACGAGATGGAGATACTCGCCACCAGGGACGCGGACAAGGAGAAACTTGTCCAAGGCATGGAAATGGTGTTGAAGAAGATGCAGAACGTCATGGTGGCCGAGGGGGTCCACGCCATAGAGGCCGAGGGACGCCCCTTCGACCCGTACAGGCACGACGCCGTCATGGAGGTCGAGACAGAGGAGGAGCCAGACGGGACGGTGGTGGAGGAGGTCAGGAGGGGCTACATGTATAAGGACCGGGTCCTCAGAGCTAGCGTGGTCAAGGTAGCCCGCGGCCCCAACGAGAGTAAGGAGGAAGACAAAGATGAGTAACGAGACCAAGAGAGAGAAGATTCTAGGCATAGACCTAGGTACTACTAACAGCGCCGCGGCGCTCATGATGGGAGGGAAGCCGGCGGTGATACCCTCCGCGGAGGGACCCACGGTGGCAGGGAAGATGTTCCCCAGCGTGGTGGCTTTCACCAAGGACGGAAAGCTGCTCGTGGGCGAGCCCGCCAGGAGGCAAGCCATAACCAACCCGGAGGGCACCATCAGGGAGGCGAAGCGCCACATGGGCACAGGCAGGAAGATAACCCTCCAAGGGAAGGACTACACGCCCCAGCAGATCAGCGCCTTCATACTCCAGAAGATACTGCGCGACACAGAGACCTACCACGGCGAGAAGATGACCAAGGCCGTCATCACCGTGCCCGCCCACTTCAACGACAAC
>CAZEMD010000118.1:0-1158 GCA_964513225.1 uncultured Candidatus Bathyarchaeia archaeon
AAAAATGATATGGATAATATTAGCAGTCATCGGCGTTTTAATCGGTGTATATTTTCTATTCTTTCACAAGAAGAAAAAACCAAAAGGTAATGATAATGATTATCAACCTGAACCAGAGCCCGAACCTATAGAGCCACCGAAAGTACCTCAAGAACTACAGGATACAGGATTCATGCTGTCCTCGTTATCGGTCTTTGAGGATTTCTGGTGCAATCGAATCCGCCAAGATGACTATAAAGAGGTGTTAGATAAGTTCGCAGAGAAAGGTGTCGGTAACTGGAGCCGTAGCTTTCTGTTTCCGGCGTCACCATGGGGCGCACAATATAAAGACTGGCTTATACCTATCTTCAAAAGGAAGAACGGGCAGTACCAGTTGCCTGTCCCCTGGAACGCAAAGGACAAGATAGATGACTTCCTTAACCCTGACTTTATAAACAACGTCTTATGGGTCATTAAAGAAAAGACCGCCCGTGAAATAGGAGTGCTTATAAGCCTATGGGATAACTGCGGGTTCCATACTGGTGTGCCATGGAATCATAATTTCCTAAACCCCAAGAATAATAATATCGGGCAGTTTCTATCGGATAACCATAATGCTTATCATCTTTACGCAAAAACGCCAGGGAACGAGAAGATGCAGAACACTGGGTTGATAGTCGAGGCGCTGACTGAATATATGTTAAGAAAAATATATGACGTATTGACTCCAGAGCAAAGCAACTATGTGCGATTTGAGGTATGTAACGAGGGCAAAGCAGGATATAGTTGGCATGCCAGAATAAACGATATTCTATTAGGGCTATGGCCAAATACATTATTTACATCGTCAAGCTCCGATGAGCTAGAAGATATAGAAGCCATAGCATACCCTATTAAACACCATGTCGGTTCGCTGAAACAATACAATAAAACAGACACAGGGTTATATGATGGTGTCTCAACAGATGGGCATCAAGAACCAGACCTGACTGGCAAATACACTCGTATCCCCGTTCCTGCCAGTAAGATGATACCAGTCCTTGAACAAGCCTATAAAGACGTATTGGATTGTCTTGAGACCCTTAACGGGCACAGACAGGAAGAAACAAGGCTTCCTGGCGGTGAGTATAATACGACCCCATCGAAATACTGGTATGATTTCAGCGCCATGAGATGGGG
>CAZEMD010000118.1:1258-3268 GCA_964513225.1 uncultured Candidatus Bathyarchaeia archaeon
ATGAGACAAAGGGATGAATGGTTAAATAAGTCAGTGCTAAAGAAGGTTTATAATTCAGGCGGGCGCAATGACGGTATAGCTATAGTCAGGGCACGACAACTAAAAACAGTCGGTAAGGTACGAGGTTATGAGTATGATAGGTTAAGCCTCATACCGTTCTTCGATGCGGTGCGGACAAAAGACGGTAAGGAATACATAGCATGGCAACATAGAAAAATGACCGTCTATGGAAAGAAAGCACAGTTCCATCCGATAGTAGGGATAGATTATATCAAGGCGAAAGACCTTGCCTATGCTATCCTGGACGCTATTGATGAGCCCCGACCAGATGAGGAAGAATGGGATGACCATAAAGATAAAAAGAAACAGGATGAATTAAGAAAGAAAATAAAAAAGATAGGATTATAGGAATTGATTCCTAGTGTTTTGAAGGTATGATTGATAACGTTCTTCGGCGCCGGTATCAAGAGTTTCCTTATTCCTTCGACTCCAATTAAAGGCTATCTTATGCCATCCTAAAGCATCAAGGATATCTTTAGTCTCACCCATAGGATAAGATTGATACTCCCTCATGAACGCCGAGAAGTCCTCCCTAACATAAATATCACCCCTAGAGAACTCATCCTGTAATGAAACAATCCTCAAGTCTTTAGCGTCCCGCCCGACCTCTTTCTTCAGTTCCCTTAAAGGAAAGAACCCGTACTTCCTTTTCTCGGCTTCTTCACGTATAGCTTTAGCGATGAACTGTTGTGGCCCGAATGCCTCGACCCCCCATCTTCGGCATCTATACTTCTTATGGAACTTGAATATCTGATTATAAAGCTCGCTTGGCTGTCCTATGCGCCGACCCCATGCCTCAAGGACTATCCTCTTATTAGTCTTTATGTCTGTGCCGACTATGACAATGGCTGTCAAGCAAGCCTCTTTAGCGTCCGTAGAAAATGCAGGGTCTACTACGCCGTCTATATTGAGCGCCGAGACATGAATCGTCCTGACCTTTGTTTCTAGCTTTGATTCATCACCATGCTTTATCTTCTTTGTGTATTCATACCTGACAGCAGGCTCACCATCCTGTTCGCATAAGGTATAATACTTCAGCCACTGTGAATCAAAGTCGGTAATATCACTCATAGCATAAGGGTTATTTTGAATCTGCGTATAAAAGATATAAGCACTGAGTGGGGTGGACTTGTATTCTTTTATCCTTTCTGCGGACAAACGTTCAGGCCATGTAGGTGTCCCGTCAATCTGCTCACCAGGGATAGTTTTCCATGTATATCTTTTTTCTTCTTGTATATTACAATATAAATCATGGGGCGCCCAATGCGTGCCAATCAGATAGATATGGGAAGCATTCGGTAAATGTGTATCAGGCTGGACAAGTAACTGTTCTGCGTCCCCGAACCATTTTTTAGTATCTTTCCTTACGACAACCGATTCCCTTGCGTTCTTACCAATAAGGTCATCGAGGTATATTTTAGTATAATGGCGGGATTGTCCGGCGCCCCCGACACCAAGACAAGTAAAGGTAGGTTCTTTATAGCTACCGCTTCTAGGCATCTCTATTGCCTTTGAACTGAACCTATGAGTCCTCTGCCACGTATCGGATACGCATAACTCTGGATAACAATACCGTAAAAGAGAGTTGCTTAATATATGTTCTTTAATGTGCCCTAGCATATCAGAGGCGTTGTCAAAAGTTTCATTGACAATAAGTATCCTCTCGTTAGGGTTATGAAGATAGTCGAATATAGGTTTGGCTTCTGTGACGGTAGTGGATTTAAAGAAATACCGAGGCATTAACAGCCCCTTGCGGAATATAGAATCATCCTGGATAAAGTTTAGAACAGGAAGGAATAAATCTTTAGGGAGGGCTAACCGCTTATTAGGGTCAGGCTCTATCGCCCGTTCAATGAATATGCGGTTAAAGAGAAAGAGGCTTGAAAGCCCCAGCTTGCGAAGGAACCGTTGACTGCGAGGGTCATTGATATTTTTAGTCGCTTCCTGAAT
>CAZEMD010000118.1:3368-6587 GCA_964513225.1 uncultured Candidatus Bathyarchaeia archaeon
TTCTAGTTCAAGGATATACTTCTTACGAAAGGTAGTTAAGTCTTTTTGTTTTTGACTAGCCAAGAGGGTGCTCCTAGAATAGAAGGTTCAATATTACACCAAGAAAACCGCCCAAGACTACTATCAGGATAGCCTTTACCATACTTGATAAGTCCTTAATGCGGTCATCTAGATGCTTAAGGTCGTTGTTCTTGATGGTGTTTAACTTGACCTCTAGTACTTTAAAGTTAACGGCACACTCTTGTGGAAGGTTAGTCACGTCGCAAGTATTTTCTTTCATTGTTAATCCTTTACTACGTCGTAAAGTATATATCCAGCCGCCGAGATTATCATGGCGTTTTTTATTTTATCTACCATACTGTTAACCTTGTGTTTCTTGGTTAACACGGATAGGTTTTTCTTTAAGACATCGTTGATTGCTAGTTCGCCCTCATACAGTGACCTATAATTATCAGATATTCGAACCTGAGCATCGTATTTTGCCTGAAGGCTGAAGATGATTTCATCCTTATCAGCTATGATGCTTTCAGCTAATGTAAACTTTTGTTTCCATATGGTAATTTGTTGTTGCAGGTTTTTAATCTTGGCATCCTTATCAGCACCGAGTTGAGTAAATTCTTCTTCAAGAGTGAGTAAATTATCGTCTACATTTTGTAGTTGATTGTATACATTTTGTATATCATTATTCAGGGCGCTGATTTCCTTGTCCTTATCGACTATGTTTTCCTGTAGTGCAGATATTTCATTCAGGTATTGTGAAGTAGCAAGTTCGTTAACTTTGACCATCTCGTTATACTGTTCTTCCCAATAGGCGGACTGTGAATTATTACAGCTACGATACCATAAAAACGCCGTGACTACTATCACCGCCAGACCGATAATGATTATCGTTTGTTTCATTTTCTAATCTGCCTTTCAAATGCCGTAGTTTGTTCCTGTAATAATGCTTGTTTGGCTAAGGACATAATGTTTTGCTCTGATATTAGGTAATTTTTATGAAGTGGACTACCATATAGTTTCGAGGGTTTTACTTGCATTGTTTGAGCCAACACGTCCAGCCGTTCTTTTAGTCCAACGTTCCACTCTCGCACCATTTTAATTGCTTGTGGTATTTTTTTATCTCGTATTAACATGATAGCCTGGTAATTGATGGTATTATAATCATCGGCAATTTGGTTTTTAACATTTAACCCATCTTGATAATTCTGTCCAGCGATACGCTTAATAAATACTGACTCTTGTTCTTTATTTTTTAGTTGACGCACAACCCTATCTTTTTCTTCCTGCTCCTGAGCTAATCTTCGTAGCTGTAATGGGGTCAATGAACCACGTTCTCGATAAGCATTTAACAAGTCAACCCTTGTTTCAATATTAGGAGCCTTGCGTAATTCATTGCGAAATTGATTTAGGTATGAATCTTGGTCATAAGCTGGTTGCATACGTACAGCGGACTGTGCTTCTTTCAGGTTTTTTTTCCAATCGACTCCGTTTTCAAGGCAAGCCATGGTAATACGATTCATGCGGTTCGTGCGGTCAGATTCATCTTGAATTTTTAATGCCTTTTTATAAAACCGTATGGCTTTATAATCAGACATGCCCTGTGATAAAGGATACATTAACATAAACTGACCAGACCCTTCGCCAATCAAAAAATTCTTTAGAGAAAATGGTACCAACGCCTGACCCATATCTTTAAATCTATTCCAAAACGTATCCCTTCCTTCACCAGCGAACTCTGTTGGCCATCCTGTGCCTGGGTCATGTTTGGTAAATTGTCGTAATATCACACTCGCCAATGGGGCGGTTTTTGAGCCTAATTGTACAATGGGTTTAGTTGGCCATCTCATTACCTCTGTTATCTGCTTACCAAACCTTAAATAAATTTCCTTTTCGCCCTCTATGTTTTGTCCGGCTTTTCCTTTACCAATCAACACATGATATTCATGTCCAGGTGCATTTTCCCATGTGAACCTTGGTTTACCATACATTTTTTGACTAACGGCTAAATTAACACCCTGGAGAATAGTAAAACTATATGCCAACATCCGTCTCCAATAACGTGACGCTGTTCCCTTGAGGGCATGCCCCTCTGCCCATACACGCTGTCCTTCCGAGAGCTTGCCTTCTTTAAGCAACTGCTCGCCAACCTTCATTTTCCATGGCCCACGAGCCAAAGAGGATGCCTGTTTCAGAACAGAAAGCGTCCAGTCTGGAGATAATAAAATGCGATGCAAGGCTCGTTGCATTTTAGGGTTACCCATCATGAACTTACCTAGCCCCTCTTTTTCCCAAGCCAACGAACCAAATGAATAATTAGTAAAATCACCCAACTCATTCTTAATCGCATCGAGGTTCTTGGCATTCATTTCTATACCGAACTTTTTTTGAAAAGCCTTTTTAGTTTTTGGTATTTGTCTGGCAGTAAATTCCTCAAAAGACATAACCTTTAGGGTATTATGAAAATTGTCCCATAATGCTTTGTTCCATACTTCGAATCCCTTATGTAAAACCTTGGGTATCCATGTAACATTCTCTGGGGCCTTTGATTCAATGTCTCGTAAGGTATTCTCTATAATATTAAGCCGGACATCTGGTGATGGTTTTAATACTACTCCATGTTTGGTTGCGTGTCGTGTTAAGGGGCGCATTTCATCCGTTAAAATTTTTGGGGTTTTCCCACGCAAAGCATCGTACATAGAACGAAAGAACGTGCTTGTGGTCTTTAATGGGCCAATGGCGCCCAATCCAGACTCGCTTAAAGCCCCGTGATGGAATAAAGTAAAAGATAAATTAGCAAACTTTAAAAAAGCGTTAACTCGGTCATAGGCCAATGCGACCTTACCAGGGTCTGTTCGTTCCCAAATAATCTTCAGCTCTTTGTAAATATCTGGATGGACAAAGGCTTTCTTGCTTTTAAACCCAAATACCGGATGTTCAACTGGCTCATAATCAAGATTATCGGCTAATTTCTTTCGGGTAATTAACGGCCTGCCACCCTCGTCTCTCATGTTGAACAGGGCATTGGCTAGCTCTGTGTTCGCAATCACTTCATTTTTGTATTTATCATAAATCCTATAGATGTCTTTTATACTATCCACTTTTAACTTATAGCCACGCTGTAATACTAAATCTAAAGTTGGAATTTTTCTTGGTTCTAAAAATGGATTAAAAGTCTTGTAATAGCTTCGGAGTTGTGCCATTTGTCCCTTAGAAATATCC
>CAZEMD010000119.1:0-6523 GCA_964513225.1 uncultured Candidatus Bathyarchaeia archaeon
TAGACCGAAGGATTCCTTGGCGAAGGGCTATGGCAGGCTGGGGCGGGATGGCGGCTGGCTTCGATTCAATTCTGTGGAAGAAGCCAAGAATTACCACGACGATAACCTGGAGATAATGATTTGGCAGCCCTGCAAGGTCTGCCTACCTGAACAGGATAAACCGTCTATTTGAGATCAAGATTGAAACAAATAGTTTGTGACTTTGTGTAAAACTAGGATTTACACACCTTACACGTCTTCAGGGTCATTTTATCTAGGAAGTTTTCTCTGTAGAACTTCATAGCCTCCTGATAGGTGTCGAAGCCAAACCAGCCGCCCTCCTTATCCATCTTGTTATATCCCTTCAAGAGGGACGAGTTGGGTCTACAGTATCGACACTCTTCCTTGTGGGCTCTCACGGTCTTCGAGGGTATATCGACGTTAAGCCAAATCATGGGGTTCACTGCTCTCTAGGACTATGTGCTTAGTTTAATAGGCGTACATCTTCGGCTCGCGGCCCCTTCCAGTGGGGAACCACGGTGAACTGAACCTTCTGTCCTTCAAGGGGATCGATTTCGTATTTTATCTCGGACCTATGGCAGAATACGTCTTCGTCTCCCTCCTCGGGCTCTATGAAGCCGAATCCACGGTACCTAAACCATTTTTTAATAATCCCTTTCCCTTTTTTCCAGTTCATTTTCCCCCGAGGTGGTATATAAAAATAGGGAATTCGCGTAAAAATTATGAAAACAAGATTTTTTTAGGGCACTACTAAACATTTATTTTTTTAGATTTTGAACATATCTCGTAATATAGCCAGAATAGACTTAAATAACGCCGACATAATATATATGTGTATCGAATTATCTAGGAGTATCTCTGAAAAATGGAAATTGAGTTGAAAACCGACTGGCAGATGCACACCGTGGAACTGATGAAGACTATTCACGGCTACGAAGCCCCGGAGTACAACGATGAAGTCGGAAGCGTGGACTTCATAACGAAGGAAGAGGATCAAAAGAAGCTCATGAGGGCCCTGGTGGACGAGGACGGTAGTTCAGGCACCGGGTACATGAACAAGGTGAATCAGACGATAGAGGAGGTACAGGACAGCGAGATAGACGAGGCGCTGATACTCGCCGACCGATTCACCTCATCGGCCCGAAGGTTGATGAAGGAAAACGAGAACGTCGATTACGTTTCCTCAAAGTTTACGCCGTCGTACCGTGTGAGCGACCTCGTCTACGCCATCCAGAAGAAGACCATGAAGCTCTGTAAAAAGAAGTGTGGCAAAGTCCCCGAGTCGAAGGACGACTGCAAAGGCATAGACGAAGACGGTTACGCCTGTCAGGTGAGAAGGATAAGCGACGACGCCACCTTCCACGCCCAGATGAAGTGGAAAGAGGTCCTACTGGAAGACTTCAACAAGCTGGTCGAGCTCGAGTACGACGAAGAACTTTCGGAGGAAGACTAGAAGCCGATGCACGGCTCACCAGATAAGGCAGGTGGGACGATGTCTCATACGCCCAGAGATGGTATCATGAAGGTGGCGCATGACTCTAGGGTGAACCAACATAGCCGTGTTGAAAGACCATTTTTCACGGTAGAAGGGATCACTAAGCTTGTCCATGGAGAGGGGCCACGAGATGGATGAACGAGGGCGTAAATCAGATATCTGCCCCGAATGTGGTTCCGGCAACATAGTCTTCGACCCCAACAGGGGTGAAAGGATCTGCAGGGAGTGCGGGTACGTCGTGGAAGACGCTTCCTTGGACCTAGGGCCGGAGTGGAGGGCTTTCAACGCTCAAGAGAAGGAGAGACGCAGCAGAGTCGGTTTACCGCTTTCCTATGCGATGTCCGACAGGGGGCTCAGCACAGCCATCGGCAACGTGTACACGGAGACGAAGAGAAAGATATCCATGGAGCGGAAACACGATCTCATACGGATGGCTAAATGGCATCGAAGAGTGGTGAACTCCTCGAAGCAGAGGAACCTCACGACAGCCATGACGTCCATGGACAAGTACTGTGACAAGCTGCACGTACCTTACCGGGTGAAGGAGCAGGCGGCGTTGACGTACAGGAAAAGCCTCGACGCCAACCTTGTCAAGGGGCGGTCGATCAACATGATCGTCGCGGCCTCCATCTACGCGGCGTGCAGATTAACCAAGACCCAGAGAGGGCTGAAAGATATATCCGAGGTAGGCAACATCAAACTGAACGAGTTAGCCAAAGCGTACAGGCTCATAA
The DNA here is from genome assembly GCA_964513225.1 of uncultured Candidatus Bathyarchaeia archaeon. Lineage (GTDB taxonomy): Archaea > Thermoproteota > Bathyarchaeia > TCS64 > TCS64 > RBG-16-57-9. The sequence goes on from CAZEMD010000119.1 coordinate 2,230, forward strand.
TAACCGAGCTTGACTTGGATGTCCCTAGACCTAAAGCCCAGAACCGTGTACCCAAGATAGCTTCGAGGGCAAACATAAGCCAGAGGACCCAGAGGGCAGCCATAGACCTGCTCAGGGAAGCGGAGAGGAACAGGATAACAGCGGGCAAGGACCCCACCGCGCTCGCCGCGGCGGCCCTGTACATAACCAGCATTCAGGGAGACGAGAAGTGCACACAGAAGGAGCTGGCTAGGGCCGCGGGTGTGACCGAGGTCACCATCAGGAACAGGTATAAGGGAATAGTGAATGCGCTGGAAATAAATCTATGATTCCTAGTCTTCTGCGGGGACGGCTATTTCCTGTGCCTCGGATCGGGGGACGTAGTTGCAGTGGTCTCTGCATTTTATCCTCACCCTCATCCCGGTAAGCTCATACTCGACGCAGTTCCTGCATTGGAGGCATCTGAACCCGGTCAAGGGGCCTTTCGTCACCCATTTTTCATCGTTCTTTTTCATATGGCTCGTCTCTTCTTTTCTAGATGTATTTTCTGTGCTTAGCACACGAGACGCAGTAGTAGACCGTGGTCTTGCCTGAATGCATGCGAGCGCCTTGCTCCTTCAGAAGCTTAATCAGCTGCCTGTTGAGAGGCAGGCCGAACCTGCGTTTCACTATGGCCTTGTCTCTTGGCACTTTGGCTCCGCATGCGGCGCATATAACCGTTCTGGCTCTCCCGCTCTGGCCTTTCTTCCTCGTTATCCCTGAGCTCACTTCTATCTCACCGCCTTCTGTGCCTTGCCTAGCACTAGGAGTTTCAGGGGCACCCCGTTGACCTGGCTTACCTTGTATCGTACCCCGGGTATGTCGCCCATCGAGCGGGCTCTGGGGCCGTGGATGCCCTCTATGAGTACCTCGTCGTGCTCGTCTATGTAGTTGAGGGCCCCGTCGCCGGGGAGGAACGCGGTCGCCAGCTTGCCATTCTTGATTATCTGCACCCTGACGCACTTCCTTATGGCGCTGTTGGGCTGCTTGCTCTCGATGCCCACCTTCTGCAGGACGATGCCCCTACCCATGGGAGCCCCCTCAAGTAGGTCCTTCTTCTCTTCTCTGCGCTTGAGACGGAGCACATAGTCCTTGCTCTTCTTCCGCATCTTCTTCCTTTGCTGCTTCTTTATCCTAGCAGTGAACAAACCTTTTCCCATGTTCTCAACCTTAGCTGTTGGCCTCGACCAGCATCTTCATCGGGAGAGGCAGCTTATTGCTGGCCTTCCTCAGGGCATCCTTGGCATCTTCCAGGTTAGGCGAGTCCACCTGGGTGAACATGACCGTGGTCCTGTTCTTCAGCCTAGCGGCGACCCCCACAGGCTTCCCGTACGCCCTCTTCATGCCTTCCTGGAACCTGTCCGCCTGCGCCACGTTCACTCGTTTATGCTCCCTAAGCACCTGGTGAGGATAGGGCACTATCTTCAGCAGGAAGTTCCTGCGTTCAAGCCTTCCTTCTAGGTGCCTGAGCGCGGCTACCCTGGCGGCCTCCAGCGCGTTGTGTCTTATCTGTCCTGCCTTCTTGGCTACGATCTTGACCGTGTGGGTGAAGTCACGGGCCGTGTTGCCCATGGTGAACCTAACGATCTTCGAGCCTGGGATGCCGCCCATGTACTCTTTCCTGGTATAGGCCATGGCACTCTTTTCTCGATAATTACTTGGTTTCATTTTTTTCAGCTCAGAGGGGGCTCCCTCAGAGTAAGGCAATGCTGCCGATGAACTCGTTTAGCGACGAGAATATGTGAAGTAAACCATTTAAACATTACGTATTTTTAAATAAAATAGAATATTTTCATATATTCAATGAAAAAGAGCAGGATTATCGAAGCATAATATCATTAAATTACGTATGATTTCGTTAATTTGTTTAAAAATAGTGTAGGATAGTTCTATCATCCAAGGGTATGGATAAAATTCCTAGCCTACAACCTTGACGTTGACCGCCCTAGGGCCCTTCGGCGTAGACTCTATGTCGAACTCTACCTTCTGGCCCCGCATCAGCGCGTAGGCATCCTGTAGATCCGTGTGGTGGACGAAGATATCATCCTCGTCTCCGTCTACATCAATGAACCCGTATCCTCGGCCGGTCAGCCATCTCTTCACAGTACCTTCCAACCCGTCTCACCTCCATCTATTCTTCGTTTCTCAGCAGAATCGTAATGGCGCTCACGTTCCTAGTGTCTCCGTCATGGGAGTCGAGTTCCTCCGTCATTATGTCTATGGACTCGACCCTGACTCCGTTCAAGTACCTGTTCCTTGTAACCTCTGCGACGTCCACCGCCCGGCTGATGGCCCTTCCTCTAGCCTTCAGAGCGACTGTGTCGCTGTGCCTGAGGCTCTCGATCACGGCCATGCAGTAGTTCATTATGGGCTTGGAGCCGACGTATACGACGTTATCCTTTGGCATTCTTGTCCCATCGATCTGGAGCGTATATTCCGTTTCAAAACCCAGAATTCAATACGCTTCTACGGGGAAAGATAACGATACCTGTTTTTTAAAGGTATTCACGGATCTAACCATATATAGGAAAATTCTGTTTAATAATCGGTTATTTAAGTCAGGATCAACCATTATTAATAGATGGGTTCGTCTCGAAAATCAACCTTAATCAAGATTATGGAGATCGACGACGAGATAAAACGGATAAAGTCTGACTCCACCTACAGGAGGGTCAGAAGAAACCTCAGGATCTTGAAGGAATCGAGGACCGGCGGACGGTTGATACGGGTCAGGTCACCAGACGACATAGAGAGCTTCATAATGGTGCGTAGGAACAGCGAAGAGATGAAGGAAGTGCTGTCCAAGTACGAGGACATGGTGGAGAAATACGACAAGCGTGTCCGTAGCCTAGCCAGGGAGAAGGCGGAGCTGGAGAAAGACCTCTTCGCCTAGAAATATAGACTTTATAGGATGAAAATTTACTGCGTTACGCTGTTGATGTGCAGGGGATGCTACGCATCTCTGCCCTTATCTCCCGGTTTATAGATTGGTAGGTCTCCTTCTCAAGGTCTTCGCTTCTTAGGAACGCGTACAGCAGCAGGCCCCTGTCGTATTTCTCCCAGCAGCCTCGTCTGGGGCTTTCCTTTATGGAGGCGAGGATGTTGGGTGTGTGGATGACGTCGATGAGGTAGTTCTGCCTACCATCGCTGGTTATGACCGCTAGAAGCCCCTCCGCTTCGGGCACGCGTTCGGTTGTCTGGTATGGGCCCTCAAACTCGTAGTTCCCTATGGGTTGCCTCGTTCTTAGCTGGGACATGGTTTACCTATTTCGGGCTCGGTTTTCACCCTTTTTACGGGTGTCATCGATATTACACCCGTCAACTGTATGAAACAACGTGATTCGAAGTGAAAAGAATTTCGATAACTAAGTAAAAAGATGGTTTTTCATGGATGATTTTATACATTGTTTCTGGGGGGACGACGCTGAATAAAGTGAATAGGGGTTTTTCCTGTAAAACGTTTTAAGCGTAGCAGAGGAGCATATTATGGGGATCTTTGATTAAGCTGAGTCTTGATGACTTCTTGAAGGCTGATGCAAAAGAGGAAAACATCGTCGTGTGCGAAAAGTGCGGCACGAAGATGCCTGAACATGTGGCGCTTTGCTGGCACTGCGGCAACGTCCTTGACGAGAACCTCAGGCGCCTCATGGGTGAGGAGCGCTAGCCGCCGTACTCGTGCCTCAATATGCTGTAGAGCAGGCTGTCACGACGCTCTCCCCTGATCTCGACGTTCTCCCTGAGTCGGCCCTCCCTGCGCATTCCGTTCTTCTCCATGACCCTCCAGGACGCCACGTTCATGGGGTCGCACTTGGCGATGATCCTGTGGAGCCCCAGTTCCCTAAACCCGAAGCCGATGAGGGCCCCCGCGGCCTCTGTCCCTATGCCTCGGCCCCAGTGCTCGGGGCGCATGCAGTACCCTATCTCGCCCTCGCCGAGTTTGGCGTCGGTGATGGTTAAGCCGCATCCGCCGATGAGCTCGCCTCCGATGGTGAGGGCCAGCGTGTAGCCTGTTCTGGGGCTCTGCCGCTGCTTCTCGATGGCCCTCTCAAGGAACCGGTTGGTGTCCTCAGGCGTGTTGGGTCCGAAGCTCATGTATTCCACCACTCGAGGGTCCGAGGCGTAGGCGTGGGCGGCCTCGTAGTCGTCCATGGTGAACTCCCTGAGTACGAGGCGCCCCGTCTCGATGGTGACCATGGACTCTGAATGGGCTGTCATGGAGATAAATGTGGCTGATGGGAGCCCCTTTTAATCCCTGAAGGCCTAGCAGGGGGTTAAG